>DATMML010000010.1 GCA_035570235.1 Vicinamibacteria bacterium
CGGGGGATCAAGCATCCTTTCGTCAAGAACTACGTGCTCGCCCGCACCACACCCCTGACGCGGCAGCGCAAGACGCTGCCCTCCTTCGACCAGACCTTCACCAAGCTGCTCTCCGCCCTCGAGGCCTTCGACACGACCAAGATCCGCTACGAGGACGTGCAGCGCTCCTCGGTATTCGCCGCGCCCGCCGGAGACTAGGGGAGCGGCGCCGCCGTTATTCGAGGAGCATCGAGGTCGAGCTCGGTGCGGCGGACGGAGACCGCGGGGTCACGAGTCCGGCGCGCCGCCGGGCGGTCTCGACGAGGGGACCCAGGCGCTCGACAAGCGCCAGGGGACGAAGCTCTTGCCGTAGCCAAGCAGGCCCCCTTAGACTGGAGTGTCATGCTGGCGGCTGGCCGCGGAGGCAACCGCATGCACGCTCCGCCCGGGGACCACTCTGAGGATCAGCGGCGACTTGTGCCGCTTGCGGTCGGGCTGCTGTGGGCGCTGTGCGCAGCGTCATCCCGTGCCGGGACGGGCTGGGAGCCACCCGCCCTTCCACCGGTGCCGGCCCTCTCGGTAGGGCTCGGCATTCCGAGAAGTGTCGTCGTCGACAAGAGCGGCAACACCTACATAGCCGCTGAGTTGCGAACCGGGGGCCAACCGGCGGGTCGGGTCTTCAAGGTGGATCCTACCGGGACCCTCACGGTGTTCGCGGGGGGTGGGCCAAGGATGCTCAGTCGTTCCAACGGGGATGGGGAAGCTGCACGATTGGCAGAGCTCAAGATGCCATCGGGACTTGCCCTAGACCGATCCGGCAATGTCTTCGTCGCCGACGAGGCCGGGGGCCGGATACGGCGGATCGATGCCGTCAGCGGAATCATCACCACGGTCGCCGGGACTCGGCCCCCTGGTGAGCAAATGGACGCGGGGGCCGCCGCGGAGGGGCCTCTTCTGCGGCCCGCAGGAGTGGCCCTAGACGATGCCGGGAACCTCTACATCGTCGACCGCGGGGCTCAACGCCTGCTACGTCTCGATGCAAAGACGGGATCGATTGACACGTTGGCGGGCGATGGTTTCCCAGGAGAGAGCGGGGACGGGGGACCTGCCTTGAAGGCCCGCCTCTCTTCGCCGCAGGGCGTGGCCGTCGACGACGCGGGCAGCCTCTACATCGCGGACAGAGGAAACCACCGGATCCGGAAGATCAGTGCCAACCGTACCATCTCCACCGTTGCCGGCAACGGGAAGGCCGGGTTTAGCGGCGATGGTGGTCCCGCGACCGCGGCGTCTCTCAAGGACCCGTCAGGTGTTGCTCTGGACGCGAGGGGTAACCTTCTCATCGCCGACGCGGGCAACGGTCGCGTTCGCCGGGTCAGCACATCCGGGGTCATCTCCACGCTCGTGGGCGGCGCTACCGAGTGGTTTTCAGGCGACGGCCGCCCGTCCGCAGAGGCCGGCCTGGGAACGCCGGTGTCGGTGGCCGTCGCTCCGTCGGAGACCCTGCTGATTGCGGATGCCCGACACTGTCGCATCCGCAGAGTGGATCGGTCGGGAATCATCACGACGTTGGCCGGTAACGGTGTCGGCTTCTACGGTGACGGCAGACCGGCAGCCGTCCGGCCCGAGCCACGGTGGGCGTATCGAAACGAAGAGGCGTGGATAGTCGGTGAGATCACCCGCGACATCGGGGAGATGGTCGCGTACGGCAAGGACCGCTCCCTCCTTGAGTCCGGTGCCATCACCATCGAGGGTCAGCCGTCGCCGAGTTCTTCAACGGGCCCCCCGAGCTTTGACGTGAGCGTCGCTCTCCCGAAGGCGGCGCCGGTGAGTGCGGTCGTTGTCCTCGATGAGCACATCTGGTCTCCGAAGAGTTACCTCAACTTCGCCCAGTTGCTGTTGGGCCGCGCTGGTCTGAAGGCCGCAGCGGCGGGCAGCGTGAGCCAGGCTTCGCTTCTTGGAGCCCTCACGGATCTGCAAGCTTCTAACCTCGAGCACGAGAACCAACGCATCTCGGGCATGCTGGCTGCAGACATACGGGATCCTCTGGCCCACGAGCAGGCGGCCTTCCTCCTCGGAGCATTTGGCCTGCGTGAGTCGGCAGGCACTTTCTCGGACAATCGGCGCACGCTCTCGCGCATGACCGCGCATCTTGCGATGGCCGAGGCCCTTCGCCAAACCAGGCCCATAAGCCTCGAGGGAACGTACGCGGAGACTCTACTTCTGACGTTGGCGGGTCGCCAACGCGACGCCATGGACCGGCTCGCCACGGGCAGGGCTCGCGCCCCCCTCCAACCTCCGGAAACCGCGTGGGTCAACGCCCTCGAGATGCGGAACAGTCACGACTATCGCGTGGTGGCCGATCCCCCGAAGGCGAGCCTGCTCGAGCGGCTCGAGTACTTTCGCGCTCTCTCCACCAGCGTTGGCGGTCCCGCGGTTCTCGAGCTCCTGCAGAAGCGGCAACCCGAGGCCGTACCCGACTGGGGGCGAATCACACTTCAGGAGAACCTCGGTGTTCAGACGGGGAACGTCTTCGCCTCTGCCGCCGTGGCCGCGGAAATGGGGCAGCTGGCGGAGATCTGGAAGCTCTCTCGGGGTCAGGCGCTCCACCCCGACGATGCCCCCAAAGTACTCAACATGCTTCCCGTTCGGTGCATTGCCCGGCGGGAAGACGGGAAGATCCGTCCCGAGGCACTGGACTGGGGCAGTTGGGCTTACTCGTCACAAAGGCATCTCTGCCATGCCCTGGTTGAGGATGAGTTCTTCATACGGTCTCTCCAGGGCCTCAAGGACGAGGGGGCGTCCTTCAGAGATGAGGCCGCGCGCCAGTTTGAATCGCTCCGGCTCTACCCGCTCGTGTTCTTCAAATGGCAGTCGGGACTGTTCGACGAACGGACGCGCAAGGCTACAACAAGGATACCCGGAAATTTCATGGAGTTGCGCAAGACCAAGTCCGAGGAGGAGGCATGCGATAACACTCTCCTCCTCTTCAGAGACACACCCGAGCTTCCTACTGCATCAAACTGGGACAGAGTGTTTCGAGTCTGCGGACGCGCGCGCGACTCCGGTGCCCTTCCAGACTATGTGCGCTGGTTTTCGAAGGCGCCTCTGCGCGGAACGGCGTTTGACGTCGATCGTCGAGTGATAGCCGCTCCCGCCGATGACGCCTACGGCCCCCTCCAGCTTGAGGGCCTCCTCAAGCTGGCTCCTTTTCAACGGTCTCTGGTGCAGGCCTATGTGCGTCTGAAGTACGGGAACAAGCTGACTTTGGAACAGCTCGACGCTGCTGCCGGTTTGCTCGTTGGCTATGATCGAGGGCTCATGCGCGAGAGAGCGAATCTGGCGACGGGCAATCCCGCCGACTACCTTCGCCTTGCTAGCCCCCTCTGTGACCTGAACGCCGGCGAATGCCTCGCTCTCGGCGACTACCTTGCCGACCACGAGATGGATGAACCAGCTGCTCTCGCCTATCAGCGGGCAGTCGATGCTGCACCTGACCGTTTGGCTGTGGCCCAGGACTCTGATTGGCTCGTCAACTACTACTTCGATGGGGGCAACAAGGAGAAGGCAGTTGGGGTCGCCCAGATCGCGGCTGCGGTCTACTCGGGAGCGGGCCTTCAGACCATGGGCCGAGTTCTCGAGCGCTTGGGCAATTACACGGAGGCCGAGTCGTTTTTCAAGACGATCGAGCAACGGTATAACCGCCCAACAGAACTGCTGTCCTTCTACATTCGCCGGGAGCATAGGGCTCCTGGCTCGGGCTTCGCGGCCCAAGCGGCCAACGCATTGAAGGCGTTGTTTCCGCAGGGATTGGAGCTGGTTTCACTCTCCGACTTCAGCGCTCCCCCGTCGGATCAAAACGGACTGCGAATAGGGCAGACTACCGGGAAGCTCCGTCGATTTGGTATCAAGGTTGGCGACGTGATCGTAGCGATCGATGGCTATCGCATCGGAAACGAGGATCAGTATCTCTGTGTGCGGGGCTTCACCGACGATCCAAACATGACGGTTGTGGTCTGGCGAGCGGGCAGGTACGTGGAGATCAAGGGGTTGTTCAAGCGGCGTCGTTTCGGTCCTTAAGCGTGACGGATCCTGCCCGCGCCCACTTCTCTAGCCCCTCTCAGTGATGCTCCAGCCGGCCTGCAGAGCTGCTTCCGAATGAATATCTCGGAGTGTGGCACTACCTGGCCAAGAAGCGGACGAAAGGACCGCCGAGACCCGCTTGCAATCAACAACCACTTCGCGATACGAGCCTTGTCTCCGCAGGAGGAATGCAGCCAAGCTAACGGTGTCACACTCGACCGTATTCAGGGCCGTGAACTGCCGATAGCTCCTGACCCGAATGCCATTCACGGCCGCGATCACATCCCCAGCTGAAGGGGCGTCCTTATTGGCCGACTCGATCAGAGCCGGGCAGGTGATGTTCGGGTGGGAGAGCCAGCCAGCGGCGGGCCCCTCCCGGCGGAACCGCCGAAGGTACTCGTCGCGGGTAGTGTGGGTCAGGTACTCGGACTTTATGGTCTTGATGGCCACGGGTCGCGCAAACAGGGGAGCGAACCCCCGATAGACCCGGCCCATCGCCCCGTCGCCGATCTCCCCCGCGACCCGGTAGCGGCCGAATGCAGTGAGCGTCACGGACCGTGGCCCTCGCCGCCCGCTTGAAACGTCCCCGGGGGCGCGCGGGGTCCTCGGCGCGTGGGTGGAGTCTGAGGGGCAGCCTAGAGTAGGCAGGTCCACCCGGGTTTAACTGCTCCGGTCTCGTGGTCTTCAGAGGCTCCCCGACAAAGATCCGGCGGCTACGCGTACGGCCCGAAATGGCTTCGGGGCGTTCACGGCGGCACCGCGCCACCCTGGTTTCACGGATGCTCCGCATCGCCTCGCGGTGCGTCCTTCTCCGTTTCCCGAAGCACGGCTCGAAGCTTGGACGGGAGAAGACCTGAAGAATTGAGCGCGCCCTTACCGCTGAAGGTCTGCTCGACGCGAACCCGCGTTCGAACCTTGACCCCGTTCTTCTGGGCCGGAGCGTAGCGCCAGTTGCGGACGGCGGCGAGAACCGCATCATCCAGGACCTCTCCCGCGGACTCCACGACGCGCAATTCCGCAGGCTCGCCCGCCACCGTCACCGTCATCTCGATCGCGACCATCCCCCCCAGCTTCAGCCTCCGGGCCGGCTCGGGGTAGGGAGCGGTCTCCCCCGAGATCTTCCGGGGGGGTGTCACATCCGGACCCGGTTCCAGGAAGTCCCCCTCGCGGACCCACCCCAGGCTCCGCAGGTGCTCGCTGAGATCGGCGCTCGGCTGGCCTTGGAGCCGACCGAGCAGGGGGATCCGGTCGCCCGCGCGTGCCTGGACCGTCTGCACCCAGGGAGCAAACCCGTTCCGGGTCAGCTGCACCCCGTGCTCGCCGGGCCGTAGGGAAAGGCCCTCGAGGGGCGTGGTTCCCCTGGGCTGACCGTCGATGACCACCTCCGCTCCCTCCGGGTCCGAGTGGACCTCAAGGACTGCGCTCACCGGCTGCAGGGTGAACCGAAGGGGCACGCCGAACGCTCCCGCGGGTACGTCCAGGGCCAACTCCGCGGAGGAGAACCCAGGGAGGGCGACCCGGATCGCGTGTCGGCCCGGACGGACCCCGGCCAGAGACAGCGGCGATTTCCCCGCCTCCGCGCTATCCACCCAGACCTGGGCGCCCACGGGCTCGGTCGCGATCTCGAGTCCCCCCGTCGGGACGGAGGACCGCCCCTGCGCAGACGGTTGGAGAGCGGCGGAGCGGCGGAGCGCGACGGTGGCCGCCACCGCGGAGAGAACCAGGGCTCCCAAGGCGAGGAGCGAGTTGCGGTGCGAGAACGACCACGCGGAGGAGGCTGTCGCCGGCCCAGGCACCTTCCACTCGACCTCCTTGAGGTCGTGTGTCGCCACAACACCAGCCGCATCGGCGCCGTCTGCGGATGGGACTGGAGCCACGGGAGTTGCGGCCGGGCCGGCGGCATCGCCGCTTCTTCGGCCAAGCGCAGCCACGAAGGAGGCGCCGCTGGGGAAGCGGGTGCTCGGGTCCTTGGCCAGGGAGCGTCGGAAGACCTCATCGAAACGCGGGGGAAGCGCCGGGTTGTGGGACGAGGGAGGAGGAGGATCGGCGTTGACGACGTTGTGGACGATCTGGGCGATGGACTCTCCCTCAAAGCATCTCTTCCCCGTGAGCGTCTCGTAAGCCACCACCGCGAGGGAGAAAAGATCCGTGCGCGCGGAGGCCTGGCTGGACGTGATCTGCTCCGGCGCCATGTAGGAGGGTGAGCCGACGAAATCGCCGGCCGCCGTCACCGCGGTGGAGGTGAGATGGGCGACCCCAAAGTCCATGATCTTGGGGCGGCCGTCCGGCAAGATCATGATGTTTGAAGGCTTGATGTCGCGGTGGATCGTGCCCTTGCTATGCGCATAGTCGAGACCCTCGGCAATCGGACCCAAGATCTGCAACGCCTCGGCAAGTTCGAGCTGGCCCACCTGCTGCAGCCGTCGGTGGAGAGTAACGCCTTCAAGGAGCTCCATCACGAAGAAGTCGTCGCCGACGTCAAAGACGGTGGTGATGTGGGGGTGAGCCAAGTTGCCCGCGGCCTGGGCCTCCCGGCGGAAGCGCTTCAAGTACTCTTCGCCCCGGGTACCGCTCAGGTATTCGGTCTTCAGCGTCTTGATGGCGACGACGCGTTTCGCCATGGGGTCGTAGGCCCGGTAGACCCGGCCCATCGAGCCCTCGCCCACCAAGCCCTGGACCTCGTAACGCCCAAATGCGGTCGGGAGGGGATCCTGGACCAGTTGCAGATCGAGGGCCCTCTCCAGGGGTCCGGTGCTTTCCTTGTCGGGTTTTGGCAAGGTTCACCTCCGGTTCTCCGCCGACGGCGGCACCAAATCAACTAGCACCCCTTGCGGGGCTAGTGCGACGACCGCGGCCTTGCCAGGGTGTTGGTCCCAGAGCGTCGCAACTCTCTAAAGATGTGAGGCCGAGAACCCTCAGTCAACTGTCATTTACGCATCGCCGCGCCTCTTATTTCGTTTGTGGCACAAGTGCGTACGGGCCAGCAACTTGGGGCCTCGCTGATCGGCAGGGTTTGCTCGATGTGCCACGCACGGTGTCGGCAGGCTTCGTGCTGGAATTGTCACCGCTCCCCACGCTCCTATCGCCAGCGGGTGGACACGTTCCTGAAGCGGAGGCTCGCGGAGACTCTCGAGTCGCGGGTCGAGTGGGCGGACAAGGTCCGGGCGGCTTACGAGGCCTTGGGCCGGGGGGTGGCCGCCCTGAAGAAGCGCGGGATCAACCACCGGTTCGTCAAGAACGACGTGCTCGCCCCCACCACCCCCTGATGCCACAGCGCAAGACGCTGCCCTCCTTCGACCAGACGTTCACGAAGTTGCTTTCCGCGCTCGAGCCCTTCGACACGAACAAGGCCCGCACGAGGACGTGCAGCGCTCGTCGGTCTGCGCGGCGCCCGCCTGGGAGCCCTCCGCTTGCCCTTGCGCAACTCTCGCGTCGGGGTGCCCACCCAAACTGAAACCTAGGCAGTGCCGCGGATCTCGAGGGTACAGTTAATTCGTACCGATGGACCGGTGTCTGGTTCTTGGGAAGGACTCCCCGCTGACGTTTTGGCGGACGCCGCAGGCGTGAACGGCACGTTCGGGATCCAGACTCCGGTGTCATTGCGGTCCGCCTTTTCCATAGGCCAGGTCTTTCTCCGTCTCCCGAAGCACCGCCGGTACCTTGGACGAGACAAGGCCGGAATTGAGTTCCCCGTTGCCGCCAAAGGCCTGCAGGACACGAACGCGCGTTCTCACCTTGACCCCGTTTTTCTGGGCCGGAATGTAGCGCCAGTCCGTTACGGCGGCGAGAACCGCACCATCCACCTCGTAGCGCCCAAATGCAGTTGGCTGGGCGGCCTTTGTCACGGTTCACCCCCGATTCTCCGTCCGCGGTGGAACCAAATTGATGCTGACGCACGCTCTACGGCGTGCGGCCGAGAACCCCCAGTCAACAGTCGATTGACCTGTCGACGGGTTCTTTATTTCGCTGTTGGGATCGACCAGACGTTCACGATGCTGTCCGTCGTACTCTCACCTCGCGTTCCTCAGGTTTTTTCCTGAATCCTCCCACGCGAGCACAAACCGTGCCGGCAACCGAAGAAGGCTGGGACCAGGCATTGGCGCGGGTTGGGCGGTGTGGCGGGCCCCGCCGCGTGGCCAGGCTGGGAACCCAGATACCACTAGATGGAACCGGGCGGCTGTTCCCGGCGCGAGGCGAGCAGCCCCCCCTGTCCCACGAGCCTAAACCCCGGTGGGAACACCGGGCCCCCAAGAGCGCGTGCCCTCGAAGCGGCGCATCCGGAAGGCCGTTCCCCGACCTTCCGAGTTACCGCGGGGGCTTGATCTTTAAGACTAGACGCAGGCTCAGGTTCACCAGGGTGGTGCCGGGTTCCAGGTTGAGCTCGATGGGGACCGAGACCTCGGCCTGCGACGAGCCGCCCAGAACTTCGACCTCAATCGGAGGGGGCGGGGCGGGGCGGGGCGGGGCGGGGCCGCGGGGCGGGGCCGCGGGGCGAGGCGGGGTCGGCACGGGCGCGGGTGCGAGAACCGGCGCGCGAGGAGGAGCCGGGAGGGGGCCGGGGGGAGGCGGGCCCGCCCGCCGGAGGGGCGGGAGGGGCTCGCTCTCCAGCGAAATCTCCTCGATCTCGTCCTCCTCTTCCTCGATCGC
Organism: Vicinamibacteria bacterium; assembly: GCA_035570235.1. Classification (NCBI taxonomy): domain Bacteria; kingdom Pseudomonadati; phylum Acidobacteriota; class Vicinamibacteria; species Vicinamibacteria bacterium. The sequence continues at coordinate 8,707 of DATMML010000010.1, forward strand.
CTCCAGGTTCACATCGAAGTCCGCGGAGGGAATGCTGATCCGCCTCCGCAGGTCCTGCGCCTCGTCGGGGGTCGAGATAAGGGTCCCGCCCTTGGGCTCGGGACTGCGGATCGGGGCGGGGAGTGGGGTCGCGACCTCATCCTCCTCCACGATCAACGGGATCTCGGCGGTATCCCCGCGGTGGACCGGTGCCGCGGGCTCGGCATCGAGATCGAGCAGGTCCTCGGCGCTCGACATGGGCGGCCGACCGGCGGCGGGCGGGATCGTAGCCGTCCGGGACGGGGGCCGGGGGGCGGCCGCGGGGGGGGCGGCGGCCCGCGGGGCCGGGGGGGCGGGTGCTGAGGCGGGGGAGGAAGCGGAGGAGGCATCCGTCCCGTATCGGGCGGAGAGGGACTTGAAGACGAGCTTAGTGACGCCCTTGAGCGTCTCCTCCACCCCGATCCCCTTGAGCGCGACCGCCTCGTAGAACGGGAAGTTGCGGGGGTTGATCCGCTCGTTGAGGATCTCGATGGGGAGGGCGTTCGGCAGGTCCCGCTTGTTGTACTGCAGGACCATGGGGATCTCGTCGGGATCGATCTCGTTGGCCTCCAGGTTCTGCCGGAGGTTCTCGTAGCTCTCCAGGCAGGCCTCCAGCATGGGTTCCTGGGTGTCGCAGACGAAGACCACGCAGTCCGCCCCCTTCAGGACCATGCGCCGGGTGGCGTTGTAGAAGACCTGGCCGGGCACGGTGTAGAGCTGGATGCGGGTCTTCATGCCCCGGATGGTTCCGATCTCGATGGGCAGGAAGTCGAAAAAGAGCGTCCGGTCGGTCTCCGTGGCCAGGGAGAGCATCTTGCCCTTGTTCTTGATGGGCACCTTCTCGTGAATCCACTGGAGGTTGGTCGTCTTTCCGCAGAGGCCGGGACCGTAGTAGACGACCTTGGCCGTGAGTTCTTTGGTGGAGTAATTGAAGAGAACCATGTACTTAGAGCATTCTAAGGCTCTCCGCGGAGCCGAGCAACCGCCCTGTTGGTAGAATGGCCCCTTCTATAAGGGAGGCACCCTATGATTGTCGCCGCCGCGCCGCTCCTGCTCGCCCTTCTCCAGGCCCCGACGCCGGAGCCGACGCCCCGGCCACTCCCCGACGGTCCCGTGGTGGTCCTGACCACGTCGATGGGGAGGATCAAGATCGGCCTTCACAAGGACAAAGCCCCGATCACGGTCGACAACTTCATGAAGTACATCCACTCCGGCCACTACGACGGGACCATCTTCCACCGGGTGATGCCGAATTTCATGATCCAGGGCGGGGGTCTCGACCCCGACATGACGGAGCGACCCACGCGCCCGCCGATCAAGAACGAGGCCAGGAACGGTCTGCGCAACTCCCGCGGCACGTTGGCCATGGCCCGCCTCGACGACCCCAACAGCGCCACCTCCCAGTTCTTCATCAACGTGAAGGACAATCACGCGCTCGATTTCGGGATCCGGGGCGCCGGCTACGCCGTCTTCGGGGAGGTCCTGGAAGGCATGGACGTCGTGGACAAGATCGTCAACGTGCCCACGACCACAAAGGGGATACATGAGAACGTGCCCGAGACCCCAGTGGTCATCAAGACCGCCCGCGAGGTGCCGGCGGCGGCGCCCGTCTCCCCCGCGCCCACCTCTCCCAAGCCAGCCTCGCCTAGCCCGGTCGGGTCTCCCAAGCCGTGAGCCCGCGGGTGGGCGCGGGGGCGCTTTGCTTACTGCTCGCGGGTGCCCCTCTCTCCGGGGCGCCGCCCGGCGCCCCGGGGGATAGCTGGGACCCTCCCCCCGCGGAACGGGATCGAAAGTCGCCGGTGGCCGCGACCCCCGCCGCCTTGGCCAAGGGCCGGGCCCTCTTCCAGATCCACTGCACTCGCTGCCACGGGGACAAGGGCCGGGGCGACGGCTCGGCGGCGGCGGCTCTCGCCGCGGAGCCGGCCGACCTCAGCGATCCCGTTTTTCAGGGGCTGCTCACGGACGGCGAGATCCTTTGGAAGGTGACGAACGGTCGCCGGCGGGGCAAGGAGATCCTGATGCCGGCCATGGCGGAAAAGATCCCCTTCGAAGAGGACCGCTGGAAGCTCGTGGCCTTCGTGCGGTCGCTCGCCGCTGCCGCCCCTAAAGCTCCTGAAAGGCCTTGATCAATTCCTCGGCCTTGGCGGGGTCCAGCTTGAGCAGGGACAGGTCGCCCGTCCGCCGGGCATAGACGGCGCCGTCCTTCTTGCCCAGCTCCACCGAGACCTCGGGCTTGGTGGCCCCGAAGCGCAGCGTGAGCCGGAAGGCGGGGGCGTCGAGGCCGTAGACGGGCGGGTCCTTGGGCGCGTCGATGAACTCCTGGACCTCGAGCCCGCCCAGCTTGAAAAGGGCGTCCTCCACCTTGGTGGACTCCAGATCCTTGGCCTCGGGGGCGGTCCGCTTCCACTTGGGGGTCTCCGGGCCCTTGGGGTCCTTCTGAGCGGCCTTGGTGTAGACGCGCTTCTGGGCTCCCAGCTGGGCCTCGACGCCCTCCACCTCGTAGGTCGCGACCTCGAGCAAGCGCTTCGCCCGCAGTTCCTTCATTCCCTTGGCGAGGTCGTCCTCGAGGGCGGCGGGGATCACGGCCACCAGCCGCCGGCTCGCATCCCGCGCGTAGTACTTGGTCGGCTTCTCCTTGGACGAATCCTTCTTGCTCTTTTTGTCCTTGTCCTTGTCCTTGTCCTTGTCCTTGTCCTTCGAGGTCTTCTCCTCCTCGGACGCGCTCCCGATCTCGAGGGTCTTGGTAGTCCCGTCGGAGAGCCCCACCGTCACCGTGCGCGCCGCCTTGGCCAGGCCGAAGGGCTTCAGGTCGGCGGCCTCTTCCGCCGCCACCGACTCCATGCGCAGGTTCTCGATCGTGCCCAGGAGACTGTCCACCGACCAGCGCCCGGCCCGAGTGGTCAATGGCTTGGTGAACGCCCACTCCCCCTTGTCGTCGCGGGCGAGCGCGTAGCTGTCCCCGGGACCGCTGATATCCAGGGTCTTGACCGCGTCGCGCTTGACGTGCAGGAGGTCGCGGTCGCGCAGGTCGAAAGGCTTCTTGTTGAGGGAGCCCTCGACGTAGGAGGGGATGGTGAAGACGCGGGGCTGGGTCGGAAGCTTGGCGTAGATCCCGCTGCCGTCCGCCAGCTTCTCGCCCAGGAGCAGCTTCAGGGGCTCGGTCGCGCCTTGGAGGAGGATGCCCACCGTGAGCTTGGGGTTCTCCAGGCCGAAGTCGGCCAAGTGGGGCGCGCTGGCCGTCGCCACTTCATCGACTTCCAGAGACTCGAGCGTCGAGACCAGGGAGTCCGCGGCGGGACCGTCCGCGGGCAGGGCCTTGGGCGCGGCCATCGTCCAGTTGCTCCCCTCCTTGACGAGGCGGATCGTCTCCCCGCCGCTCGGGAGGAGGGTGAGCTCCTTGACCTTGGCCTTGTCGAGGGTGAAGACCTTCTCCTTCGGTTTCTCGGGTTTGTCCTCCTGCTTGGCCTCCACGAAATAAAGGTAGGCCACGAGCCCGGCCAGGACGGCGAGGGCGAGGTAGGTCTTCCAGAACTCCCCCGCCTTCATCTCCGGCGCCACCAAGTCGAGATACCGGCCACCACGAAGGCGCCGGGAAGTAGAAAGAGGGCTATCAATTTCACGTTCAGCTGCTGCTGCTGGGTCAGGAACAGGCGCTGGTCGTCGGGCTCCTTGGGCCGGATGGCGATGAGGTCCGCGTCCTCGGAGAGCCAGGCCACCCCGTTCAGGAAGAAGTCCTTGTTGCCCTGGAATCCGAGGAGCGCGTTGCTCGCGAAGTCGGAATCCCCGATCGCCACCACCCGCCCCTCCGGAGCCTTCGGGGGCGGCTCCGCTCCCGGGGAGGGAGAGGGAGACGGCGAGGGAGAGGGAACGGGCTCGGGGGCCCGGATCGTGGCCGCCGCGCCCAGGGAAATGGGGCCGCGCCGGTCCTTGCCCTCGTTGAACTCGATGCGGCCTTTGAGGGAGAGGTCGCTCTCCGCCCAGGACTCACGCGAGGTCTGCAGGAGGTTTTGCGCAGTGACCCCCTCCACGGTTCCCTTGCCCGCCTCCATGCTCCGCGCCATGTGGAAGGCGGTCATGACCCGGAAGTCCTTGGTGATCTCGTGGTAGGGGTACTCGGCCACGATCGGCGTCAACTCCCCCGCCCCGAAGAGCTGGCCCATGCCGGAGACGTCCACCACGATGTCCTTGCCGGCCTGGATGTTCCACTCCTTCAGGAGGGCGACCAGGTTGGGATAGGCCTCCTTCAGCTCGGGCTCCACCATCACAAGCGCCTTGCCCCCGGCCTTCACGAAAGAACGGATGGCGTCGACGGCCTCGGGCAGAAGGTCCTTCTCCGGCCCCGCCACTACGAGCACGGTGCACTCCGCGGGCACCTTCTTCTCCCGCAGGAGCAGCACCTTCTTGGTCTCGTATTGGTTCTTGGCGAGGGCGGCCTTGGCCGCCGAGAGACCTCGCTCCCCGGTGTCGTCCTCTGACCGCTCGCCCTCCCCTTCCGCGAAGCAGACCGTCCTCTTCTTGTCCCGGGTGACCTTGATGAGGGCGTTGGTGATGTCCTGCTCGGTATCGTTGGTGATCCGCTCCCGGCTCGTCCCCTTCTCCACGACCAGGATCGGCCAGGGGCCCCGCACGTCGTACGCCTGCGCCCGGGCGGGGTTGGCCACGGGGTCCACGAAGTCGGCCTGGATCTTGGGGGTGACGCTCTGGAACTCCTTCAGCCGTTCCTGGCCGCGGGCGAGGTCCAGGCCGCGCGCGAAGTAGGTGACCTTCACCTCCTCCTTGAGGCCAGCCAGGACCTTCCGCGTCTGATCGGAGAGGCTATAGCGCTGGCCTTTGGTGAGGTCGAAGCGCCGGGTGTGCCGGAAGACCAAGTAGTTGACCAGGCCCAGGATGACCAGGACCACGACCACGAGAACCGCAGTGTTGGTCCCGTATTTCATCTGACGTCGGCCCAAGCGGCCCACGACGTCCTCCCACCGCAGAACGAGGTGGGCGAGAGCGAGGGCGAACCCCGCGAGCAGATAGGGGCCAGGCCCCCCGGGGAGGGTCCGCCCCGTGAAGACCACCCAGGCCAGCGAGCCCACGACGACGAGGAGGCCCAGGGGAGCGAGAAGATCAATGGCCCGCTTCATAATCAGGCCCTCCACCGCTGGCTCTCCACCGACTGGTGGGCCAGGAAGAGCCCGAAAGCCACCACGCTCAGGTAGAAGACCAGGTCCTTCAGGTCCAGAACCCCCCTCACCATGTCCTCCATGTGGGTGGTCACACCCAGATAGGCCACCGCCTTCATCAGGGGCCCCGCGCTGGGGTCGTCGGCCCAGCCCAGCGTCCACATCACCAGGAACAGGCAGAAGGAGAGGATGCCGGCCACGATCTGGTTGCGGGTGAGGGTGGAGACGAAGAGCCCCATGGCGAGGAAGCAGGAGCCCAGGAGGAGGAGGGCGAGGGCGCCGGTGAGAATAGGCTTCCACTCGGGGGGGGTGGGGGCGTAGTAGAAAACGAGGGCGAGGTTCAGGAGGCCGGCCAGGATCATGAGGGCGTAGAGCCCCGCCGCGGCCAGGAACTTTCCGACCACGACCTCGATGTCGCGCAGGGGGGACGTGGCCAGAAGCTCGATCGTCCCCTGCCGCTTCTCCTCCGCAAAGAGGCGCATGGTGAGCAGGGGGGCGATGAAGAGGGCCACCACCGCCATGTTGTGGAGGACGGGACCGATCAGGAACTCGTTGAGGGACATCTTGACTCCGCCCCCGAACTCCATCCCCGAGGCGCGCATGGACCGTTCGAGGAAGAAGCGGAAGGCGTAGTGGAAAAAGACTCCGAAGAGCATGGTCCAGACGAAGAGCCCCACATAGGCGATGGGGCTGCCGAAGTAGTGGCGCCACTCCTTCTCGACGATGGCGCCGATGTTTCTGAGCGCGGTCACGCGGTCACCTCCGGGGCGACGGGAGCGGGTGGCTCCTCCATGGTGTCGGTGGTGGTGAGGTGGAGGAAGACCTCCTCCAGGCTCATCCCCACCTGCTGCAGGCCGAGCAGGCCGAAGCCCTTGGTCACCACCGCCCAGGCCAGGTCGGCCCTTATGTCCTTCCCCGCCTCCGCCTCCACCTCGAAGACCGCCACCCCCGGCCCGTCGCTCTTGGGATGGATCTGGGCCACCCCCGGCACGCCGCGGAGGACGTCGAAAGCGGGTCCCTGCTCCCCCCGTATCTCCAGGCGGAACGTGCCCGCCCCCTTGAGCCGGTGGGTCAGGTTATGGGGGGTGTCCTCCGCCACGACTCGGCCCTTGTTGATGATGACCACCCGTCCGCAAGTCATGGAGACCTCGGGCAGGATATGGGTGGAGAGAACGATGGTATGGTCGCCGCCCAGGCTCTTGATCAGCTCCCGGGTCTCGATGATCTGCTTGGGGTCGAGGCCGGCCGTGGGCTCGTCCAGGATCAACACCTCGGGGTTGTGGAGGATGGCCTGGGCCAGGCCCACCCGCTGGCGGTACCCCTTGGAGAGCTTGCCGATCAGGGTGCCGCGGACGTCGCCGATCCGGCACTTCCCGATGGCCTCGTCCACGCGCGCCCCCCGCTCCTTGGACGGCACGCCCTTGATCTTGCCGCAGAAATGCAGGAACTCCCCCACCTCCATGTCGGGATAGAGGGGTGGGGTCTCGGGGATGTAGCCCGTTCGCTTCTTGACCTCCATCGGTTCCCGGAAGACGTCGTAGCCGGCCACTCGGGCCGTCCCCTCGGTGGGGGGCAAATAGCAGGTGAGGACGCGCATGGTCGTGGTCTTCCCCGCCCCGTTGGGTCCGAGGAAGCCAAGGATCTCGCCCTTCTCGACCTTGAACGAGATCGCGTCCACCGCCGTGTGTCGGCCGTACCTTTTGGTGAGGTTCTCGACCTCGATCATGTTCTGTCGGCTCCTGGGCTCGTCCGGACCAAGCGCGCAATCGCGTGCCGCCGATCGGGCCTTTTTTGGTGGCTCGCCACTAGTTCAGGGTTCCCGCCGGCGCGATCGGGCGCGCGCCGTTGCCGCCGGAAGCCTCGCATCTAGCGGTGCTTGGCCCCCGCGCAGGGAGTTCGTATCATAGCGAGAGGGGTCTCTGCCTGTCAAACACAGATCCGCAATGACTGTCTCGCGCACGTCGCTCCTGAGGCGGCTTACCGACCGGGTTCTGGAGGCCCCCGACCTCGAGGGCCTCGTGCAGGTCTTGACCCGCACCCTGCCCGAGGCCCTGGACGTGGAGGGTGCCCGCCTGCTCCTCTGGGACCGTAAGCTCGAGACCTTCGAGGGCCTTTCGTTGGTCCTCCAAGGAGGTGAGACGCGGATCGAGCCCTTGCGGCCGGCGGAGCCGGGATCGCCCTTGCCAGAGGCGCGCTACCTCATCTCCGAGGGCCAGGTCTTGGAGACCCCTGGGCATGGGGAGGGGGCCCTCGTCCCCCTCATGGCCCGCAGCGGACTCGTGGGCATGCTCATGCTGGATCGGCCCCGGCGGCAGCGGCGATCCGTCTACCACCGGGCGGAGGCGCGGCTCCTCACCCTGCTGGCCAGCCGCTCCGCCCTCGCCCTCGAGAACCACCTGTACCAGAAGGAGTTGATCGCCTCCGAGCGGATGGCTGCGCTCGGCACCATGGCCGGGATGCTGGCCCACGACTTCCGAGGCCCCATGACCATCATTCGTGGCTACGCGGAGACGCTCGTGGAAGCGGGCCTGACCCCGGCGGAGGTGGCCGCCCGGGCCACCCTCATCGTTCAGAGCGTCGACCGCTTGGAGCGGATGACCGCGGAGACGCTGGACTTCGTGCGCGGCAGCGGGCGCCTGGCCCGGCGCACGCTCGGGGTGTCGGCCTTCCTGAACGAGCTTGCGGGAGGTCTGACGGCCGAGCTGCCGGGCCTGGAGGTGGTGCGCGACTTCAACGTCCCCCCCGGCGCCTCCGCCGCCTTGGACGTGGACAAGCTGCGGCGGGCCGTGGGCAACATCGCCGCCAATGCGCGCGACGCCATGGGGGGCACGGGCCGGCTGTACCTGAGCGCGGTCCTCGAATCCGGGAACAACGAAGCGGACTCCAGGCTCGTCCTGACCCTCGCCGACGAGGGGCCGGGGGTGGCGGCCGAGGTCCAGGAGCGCGTCTTCCAGCCCTTCGCGACCTTCGGCAAGAAGAAGGGAACGGGGCTGGGGCTGGCCGTTTCCCGGCGCTTCGTCGAAGATCACGGCGGGACCCTGGAGCTCCTCCCCTCCCCGCCCCCACCCGAGCACGGGGCCCGCTTCCGGATCGCCCTCCCCTTGGGCGTGCCCTCCCCGCCCCGATCGGAGCCGGCGTCCTAAGACGCGCCGTTCGCGCTTCCCGCGCCGTCCGTGGCGGCCGCAGGGTCTGCCCGGAGGAGTATAGAATCGATTGCATGCGCCCCGGCCTCGCCTTGGCCCTCCTCCTTGGCGCCCTGGTGGCGTGCCGGACGCCCGACCCGAAGACAGAGCTGGAGGTCACGGCCGTGGAGACCTACTGGGCGGTGGACCCGCCCCGGGGCGCTACGCAGTACATCGCCCCCGTCGTCCGCTTCCGGCTGAGGAACAAGAGCCCCAAGCCCGCGCGGCCCATCCAGTGCCGCGCTGATTTTCGCCGTACGGGAGAGAAGGAGGAGCCCTGGGCCTCGGGTTTCCTGCAGGTCACCTCCGCCCAGAAGCCGCTTCTGCCCGGGCAGGAAATCCAGGTGGTTATCAAGTCCGAGGGCCACTACACCTCCGGGGGACCACCCGAGGGCATGTTCCAGAATCCCGCTTTCCGGGACGCCCTCGCGCAGATCTACTTGCGGGCGGGCTCCTCCGGCATGGTGCGGATGGGAGCCGACTACAAAGTGGAGCGCCGGCTCGGCAGCCGGAGCGTCCAGGGCATCGCCGCCCCCTAGCCGAATGGCTCAGCTCAGCTTCGTTCACCTCTCGGGTCCGCGCCGGGGCGAGACCGACGAATTGCGCCTGCCCGCAATGATCGGCTCGGATCAAGGACTCGAAGTGATGGTGCCCGGCATCGCCCCCCGCCACGCCCTGGTCTTCGAGCGGGACGGCGAGATCGTGCTGCAGGATGGCGGCTCCGACCTCGGAACATTCCTGGCCGGGGAGCCGGTGCAGGAGGCCGCCCTCCACGACGGCGACGTGCTGGAGCTGGGGCCGGAGGGGCCCAAGCTCCGCTTCCGCCACGAGGGAGAGGAGCGCGTCCCCCTTCTTCGGGCCCTGCTCTGGGCCCGGCCGGAAGGGGCCATCCAGCTCTCCGACACCACCGGCTTCCTGCGGGCGGTGGTCCGGGAGACCGCCAGTCGCACCAGCCGCGCCTTCCGCTTCATCGCCATCGGCCTGGTCGTGGCGGGCGGCCTCTTCCTGGCCTGGACCCAGTGGCAGGCCCATCGGCTGGGGGCGGATGTGGCTCGCCTGCGCGAGGCCGTCCGGCGGGCAGAGGCCGCGCAGCGAGACTTCCACGAGCGGGTGGAGCAAGAGCGCCGGCGTTCGGAGGCCGAGCGCCAGGCCCTGCAAGCGCGGATCGAGGAAGCCCGCCAGCGCGAGGATGAGCTGAAACGCCAGCTGGGCGAGGCCTCTCCCGGCCAGGCACCGTCGGTGCGGGACGAGCTAGCGGCGGCCCGGGAGCGGCTGGTCAGCCTGGAGAGCGAGCGAACCGCAGGGGAGCGGGTCATCCGCGAGTACGGCCCCGGCGTGTGCCTGGTCCAGGGGGCCTACGCGTTCTACGACGCGAGCGCGCATCCCCTCCGCTACAAGCTGGACGGCGACGGTCGGCCCCAGCGCGACAACGAGGGCTGCTACGCGCTGGACCTGGCCGGCCCCGGGCCCGTGCACACCGTGGACTACCTGGGCACGGGCTTTCTGGTCGACCGTCGCGGCTTGGTTCTCACCAACCGCCACGTGGCCGAGCCCTGGTGGAACGACTCCTGCGCGGAGGCGGTCATGAACACCGGCTTCAAGCCCCGCTTCACCCTTTTCCGCGCGTTCTTCCCGCGCGAGCGCGAGGCCTTCGAGCTCGATGTGGACCGCCTCTCGGAGACGGTGGACCTCGCCCTGGTGCGGGTGAATCTCAAGGGTAAGCGGATTCCCGTGATCCCCCTCGACCGCAGCGGGAAGGGGGCGGTGGCCGGGCAGCCGGTGGTGGTGGTGGGGTACCCGGCGGGCCTGGAGGCCATCCTGGCCAAGGCGGACAGCGCGGTGGTCAAGGACATCCTGGCCGCGGGCACCAGCTCGGAGCGGGTCACGGAGGCTCTCGCGCGCAAGGGTCTCATCCGTCCTTCCACGACCCAGGGTCACATCGGGGACATCACCCAGACGGACATCGTCTTCGATGCCCCCACCACCCAGGGGGGCAGCGGGGGCCCCGTGCTCAACAAGAGCGGGGAGGTGATCGCGGTGGAATACGCGGTCCTCACCAAGTTCGGCGGCAATTCCTTTGGCGTTCCCATCGGATACTCCCTGGAGCTGCTCCGACCCCCAAAGGGGAAGGCGGGCGGACGGTGATGCCGGCTCCGCCCTACCCCCGCCGAGCATGACCTTTTCGCGACGGGACCTCGGGTGGGCCGCCCTCCTGGCCCTTCTCGCCGCCGCCTTCCGCCTGCCCGGGCTCGGCTATCCCCCGGAGACCTACTTCGACGAGGTCTACCATGCGAAGGCCGCGGCCCAGTACCTAGCGGGAGAGGCTCCCACGGAATGGGTTCATCCCCCCACGGCCAAGCTCCTGATCGCGGTCCCCGTGTGGCTCTTCGGGTACAAGCCTTGGGCCTGGCGGCTGGCTCCCGCCCTCGCCGGTATCCTTCTCGCTCCCACCTTCTTTCTCTTCGCCCGCCGCCTCCTGGCTACGGAGCGCGCCGCGCTCCTGGCCTCCGTCCTGCTGCTCTCGGACGGGGTCTACCTGGTCCAGAGCCGCATCGCCATGACCAACATCTTCGCCGTCCTCTTCCAGGTGGCGGCCGCCCTCCTGATCCTGGACTCCGTCCTCGGCGAGCGTCTGCCGGGGTGGAAAATGATCGGGGCCGGGCTCCTCCTTGGCCTCGCCCTCTCCACGCGCTGGACGAGCCTTTGGGCGGCGGCCTTTCTGGGCCTCGTGGTCCTGGTGGTGCGGGGCCGCCGGATCTTCCGCTTGCGGGAGCTGCTGCTCACGGCCGTGGCCTTCGTGGTCCTGCCCGTCGTCATCTATATCCTGAGCTACTTGCCGCTGCAGATCCTGCGACCCGGCCTGGAGCCTTGGCACCACCACCTTTCGGAGTTGTGGGACCTCCAGCTGGAGGTCTGGCGGTACCACGCAAACCTGAACGCCACCCATCCCTACTTCAGCAAGTGGTGGACCTGGCCCTGGCTCTATCGGCCGACCTGGTACTTCTACCAGCCGGTGGGGGACAGGGTGCGCGGGATCATGGCCATCGGGAACCCCGCGCTCTGGTGGGTGTCGGTTCCGGTCACCCTTTATTCCCTCCTGACCGGGCTCAAGGCCCGGGACCCCCGGCGGCTCTTCGCGGCCGCCGGCTTCGCCCTGCTCTACCTTCCCTGGGGCATCTCGCCCCGCACCCTCAACTACAGCCACTACCTCTTCGAGGCCATCCCCTATGCCTGCTTGAGCCTGGGCATGCTGCTCGACGGGTGGTGGGACGGACGGGCCGGCCCCTTGGCGCGCGGCTATCTCGCGGTCGTGGTCCTCCTCTTCTTCTTCTTTCTGCCCTTCCTGACCGCCCTGCCCGTCCCCTCCACCTGGTACTTCGGCCAGACACCCCTCCATCTCCGCCTCTGGACGTGGTTCCCGAGCTGGGTCTAAAGCCCCCTCCCCGATCCTCCGCGCGCGCAGCCCGTCCTCGCCGGGGCCCGAAACTCGGGTGCTATACTGCCCGGGAAGGGAGCGGCGATGGCTTTGATCAGTGAAGAGGTGGCGGCACAGCTCAAGGAAGAGTTCGCAAAGCTCGTCCACCCCGTGCGTCTGGCCGTTTTCTCCCAGGCCCTGGCCGATCCCGAGTCGGATCAGGTGCGTCGGCTGATCGAGGAGCTGGGCGCTCTCGACCCCCGCCTCAAGGCCGAGTCCTACAACTCCGTCCTCGACGCGGAAAAGGTGAAGGCCCTCGGGATCGCCCGCATCCCGGCCGTGGCCATCCTGGGAGAGAACAAGGACTACGGCATCCGCTTCTACGGCCTCCCCTCCGGCTATGAGTTCGGGTCCCTCATCGAGGCCATCCTCGACGTCTCCAGCGGGCAGAGCGGCCTCGGGGAGGAGACCCGGGCTGGCCTGGCCGCCCTGGCGCACCCCGTCCACATCCAGGTCTTCTCGACGCCGACCTGACCGCATTGCCCCCGGGCCGTGCGCCTGGCTTTCCAGTTTGCGCTCGAGAGCGACAAGATCACCGCGGACGGAGTGGAGGTGACGGGGTACCCGGAGCTGGCGCGGAAGTACCGCGTCTCCTCGGTTCCCAAGACCGTCTTGGGGGACAGCGTGGAGTTCGTGGGGTCGGGGCCGGAGTCCATGCTGCTGAAGCACGTCCAGGACGCGGCGGCCCAGGTCCCCGGCGTCACGACCTGACCGCCTGCTCCCGAAGCGCCCGCGCGGGCTCCCCAAACTCTAAGGGCAGGGCGGCTGCTCGCTCGTGGAAGAGCGGTCCAGCGCCTCCATCGCCCCGGAGAGGCCCAGTCGATAGACCCGCACGGTGCCGCCAAAGGGCGGGGGAAGCGGTGTCCTCCGAACCTCCGTCAACTGGATCCCGGGAAGGTCCGGGAAGCGTCGAAGGAATTCCCGGAAGGGCTGCATCACGCTGTAGTCCCCGTTCCAGGAGAGGACCCACTTGGGCTGCAGGAACGTCAGCCCCATCGCCCAGCAGAGGGGTCGGGCGTCCACCCGCGTGAGCGTCTCCGCTCCCCAGACCTCACGCACGCCCGCCCGGAAGGCCGGGCTCCAGCGTCCCTGGAAGTATTGCCCGGGCGCGGGGTAGCCGATGACATCGAACCTCCGCTGCAGATGGAAGGCGAAGGGCACGGGGACGTACACCCGATCGCCCGGGTGGGCGCCGGACACAAGGAGCGCGTCCAGGAGCGCTCCCTGCAGCTGTGCGTAAGGCAAGTCCTGGCCGCGGAGCCCGGCGAGAAATCGGCTCCCGCCGGCCACGCTCAAGGAAAGAAAGACCCCCAGGCCCGCGACCCGCAAGGCGGTTGTCCAGTAGGGCTTTCTCGAGAGCTCGCCCAGGCGCGCCGTGATCGCCTCGGCCAGAAAGGCCAGGGCCAGGTAGAGCGTCGCCTGGTAGATCGCCCGGTACGAGAGCACGAAGTGCTTCAGAAACAGGAAGTGCACGACCACAAACAGGCAGTAGGTCCCCGCGAAGAAGCGCGCGGCCCGCGAAAACGGGAGGGGCGCGACCGCGGGCAGGGCCAGGCAGGCCGCCAAGGCCAACCAGATCCCCGGATGCCCGACATGGGTCTGAACAAAATCAGCGGTCAGACTCGCCAGCTCCCTCCACTCTCCGTGCAGAGGGAGCGCGAGCACGCGCAGCAGAGTCACGTTTCCTTGGGCCTGGGCCAGCTGGCCCCGGATGTTGGCCAGGCTGTCGGTCAGGATGAAATAGCCGTAGAGGAGGGGGATGGCGGCGTAGGGTGCGAGCCCGGCCGCGATCGCGCGCGGGGAGGCCTCCCGGACCAGGGGCACCGCGAACACCAGGAGGAGCGCGGCCGCGAAGAACAGCACCGAGGTGTGCGAGAGCATCCCGGCCGTGAACGCCGCGCCCATCCCGAAGAGCACGAGCGGGCGGCGACAGCCTTCCCCCTGCCAGGCCCAGAGGCCGAGCACGCCCATGAGCAGGCAAAAGCCCGCCGTCATCTCCGGACGCCCGTGGCGCGCGGCTTCGATCATCCGTTCGTCGCGGGTGAGCGCGTAGAGGAAAACGCCCAGGCCCAGCAGCGCCCCGCGGCGCACGAGGAAGAAGGCGCCGCCCGCGGCCAGCAGGGCAAAATGAAGCGTGTTGGCAAGCGGAATTGAGGAGGGGCCGTCACCAAAGATCCGAATCAGGACCGCATGGACGGTGGCGTAGTAGTAGACGGTGAGGTTGTAGGTGCGATTCTGGGCGTTGAGGCCGGGGCCGAGAAGGGGCGAGCCGAAGGTGCCGCGCTCGGCGAGACTGAAGGAGGGGTAGGTGTATTCGTAGTCGTCGTGGGCGAACGTGGGCGCGATGCCTAGCCGGAACGAGTAGACACCGAAGACGGTCAAGCCGACGGCCAGGGCTACGGCCCCAGAGAGGGCCTTCATTCCCTTCGTCGATACCCCGAGCGGCGTCCCCCGGTCCGCCCCCGGAGCGCCCAAGCTTCCCGGGAGGGCCACGCCCTACTTGAACAACTTCTTCAAGCTGGTGAGGGCGGAGTCCTTGGGAGACAAGGACTCGAGCTCCTCGCGGGCCATTGCGTGCCGGGGGTTCAGGCGCACCGCCGTCCGCATCTCCGCCACCGCGCGGCTCCGCTGCTTCATGGCTTTGTAGTAGAGGCCGAACTGGTAGTGGATGTCGGCGTTGTCCGCGTCCAGGCGGAGAGCCTCCAGGAACTCGCGCTCCGCCTGCTTGGCCGTCCGCGGGTAGCAGGCCATGGCGATGGCCAGGCGCACGCGGTAGGCGGGGATCATGGGCGCGATCTGGACCAGCTTTTCGTAGACCGTGACCGCGTTGGCGTAGTCGGAGACGGTCATGCGCACCTCGCCCTCCATGAGCAGGTGTTCCACCTTGGCCTGGCCCTCGAAGGTGGTGGAGCCGGGGGAGGCCGCGGAGGACTCGATGGCGGGGCGGGGGCGGGGGGCCTCGCTGGCCCGGGTCTCGGGGGAGGTGAGGCGCTCTTCGGGAGGGGAGGGGGCCGGGAGCGGGGCCTGGCGGGCCAGGCGGAGCATGGCGGAAGCCCGCCCCAGGATCACCTCGATGTCGGTCTTGATCTGATCTTCCTCACCCACGGCCTCCCGCAGGGCGTGGTAGCGCTCCATCTTTTCCTCGAGGGCCTTGACCAGCTCGTCCCGGGGGGCGGTGCTCGCGACCTTCAGCCACTTCTCCTTGTCCAGGTGGGCGGAGCGCTCGAGCTCGTCCTCCACCTCCAGGCGGATGGCGTCCTGCCCGGAGGGGTCGGGGGACCGGCGCAGGGCGGAGAGCAGGAAGGTGCCCGTCTCCATTTGGACGATAGGCTGGGCGGCCGCGGCCAGGGCCTCGTCGGCGTCCTGGAGAATCCCGCCCGCGGAGAGCGCGTAAACGGCCTGCAGCCGGGACAGGGCGAGCCCGCCCGAGGCCCAGGCCAGCCGTCGCTGGGTCATGGGGCGCCGGGCCAGCTCCAGGACTTCCTTCTCCTCGGGCGGGCACTCCTTGGGGTCGAACGAAAAGGGCGGCACCGAAGCCAGGACCAGGCTGCGGTCCAGATTGCCGAGCCCGGTCAGGATCAGCTCCCGGCTCTCCATGGTCCGGATGCCGTCGTAGAGGAGCCGGTGGAGCGAGAGGCTCACCATGTACTCGAGGGGGATCGCGCAGCGCCGGTCCTCGAAGGAGGCGGCGCCGTCCGTGAGCTCGAACATGGAGAGCACGATCCGCCGCACTTGACGGGCCACCGAGCCCCCTACCTCGTTCTTGTCCATGACCCCCGCCGCCACCAGGGCCTCCCCGAAGCGGCGCTTGCGGTCCCCCTTCATGAGGGCCGACACCCGGTTGAACTCCTCGTCCGTGATGCGGCCCAGGGCCACCAGGGCCTCGCCCAGCCGGTCCTTCTTGAGGTTGCTGGCCGCGAAGACCAGGCGACCGTGGTCGAAGAAGACCGTCTTCACGATCTTCCCCGAGCGGACCTGGAGGTCCCCGCTCCGTCTGTCCGCGGACAGCCCGCGGAGCGTCTCGGCGACGGGCGTGGTGGCGAGCTCAGTGAGCATGCGACGTTCTAGTTACCACGCCCGGGGCGGGGAGACAACCTAGCGCAGCTCACGCCAGAGCCGGCCCATCTCCAGCAGGATCTTGAAGATCACCCTGGGAGAAGCGAGGGTGCTGGTGCCCCGCGAGCGGGGGAAGTAATCCACCCCGATCTGGATGATGGAAGCCCCCGCCTTCCTCGCCCGCACCAGGAACTCCGCGTCGATGAAGCTGCCCTCGCTCTTCAGCACCACCCGGTCCAGGAGCGAGCGCCTAAAAAGCTTGAAGGAGAAGTTTACGTCGCGGTAGCGGAGGCGGAAGAGGGTGCGAATGAGGGCGCTGTAGGCGAGGGTGTAGAGGGTCCGCAGGGGGCCCTCCGAGGTGCGGTCGAAGCGGTAGGCGGTCAGCACGTCCGCCCGCTGGTACTCGAGCAGGCGCACGGCGCGCGCCACCTCCCGGAAGTCAAAGGGCAGATCGGCGTCGCTGTAGAGGATCAGGTCCTTGGTGGCGGCGGCGTAGCCCGCGCGCAGCGTCCCCCCCAGTTGCCGGTTCCGCTCATTGTGCAGAACCTTGACCCGGGGGTCGGCGCCAGAGAGGGCCTCCGCCAGCTCCCTCGTGCGGTCGGTGGAGGCGTCGTCCACAATGATGATCTCGTGGTCGGGGGCGATGCTCTCCAGCACCTCTCGCGCCGCTACCACCGCCCGCTCAAGATAGGCCTCCTCGTTGTACATTGGGAAGACCACGCTGATGGAGGGGGGCATGGGGGGTCAAGGGTATCATTCCCCCTCCGGGAGGCGAGCCATGGCGGAGTTGGGGATCGCGCTGATCGAGGACGTTCGCCGGCGAGTGGTGACGGGGTACCCGGCCCAGGTCCGGGCTTCCCTCGAGGCCCTGAGTGACGAGCAGGTCTGGTGGCGGCCCCACCCCACGAGCAACTCGGTGGGGAACCTGGTCCTCCACACCTGCGGGTCCACCCGCCACTTCCTGGGCCGGGGGCTGGGGGGGAGCTCCTACCGGCGGGACCGGCCCCGGGAGTTCGCGGAGACGGGCCTGCCCCGGCCCGAGCTCCTCGCGGTCCTCGAGGACACGGTGGCGGAGGCGGAGCGGGTCCTGGGCACCCTCGATCCCGCGCGCCTTTTGGAGGTGACGGATCGCGCGGGCGAGCCGGAGACCGCGCTCGCCATCCTCCTCCGCACCGCCCATCACTGGGGCGTGCACACCGGCCAGATCGTCTTCGCCACCAAGGCCTTCAAGGAGGGCGCTTTTGAAGACCTCTGGAGGAAGACAATGCGCTAGGCCTCGGGCACGGCCAGGGCGGCCGCGGCCTCGGCCAGGTGGGCCTCGATGTTCAGCTCGCTGTGGAAGGCCAGGCGAACCCTGCGGTTCCGGCCCACCACGTACGTGACCCGGCGGGCCAGGCCGATTAGGGGCCACCTGACCTTGTAGGCCCGTAGGAGGACACCCTTGGGATCGCCCACCAGGGGGTAAGGCAGGCCAAGCGACTCCCGGAAGCGGTCGCTCACCTCCTGGCGGTCCTTGGAGACCCCCACCACATCGCCGCCCGCCTGGCGCAGGGGCTCGTACTCCCGGCGGAACCCGCCGGCCTCCCGCGTTCAGCCGGGGGTGAAGGCCTTGGGAAAGAAGAAGATCACGGCCGCACGCTCCGCCAGCATCTGGTAGAGAGTGCGCTCCCCCACCGCGAAGTCGGGCGCGATTTCGCCATGCTTCAGCACGCTCGCACCATAGGCCGCGGCTGGCTCCAAAAGCAAGGGCTCGGGCCCAGACGCGCGCTCGCCCCCGCCCCCCCGCCGGTTTAGAATGTCGCTCTCCCGGGGGCTCGCGCCGAGCGGCGCCCGGAGGCTTGAATGGCACGAGCCGTCATCGTCGGCAGCGGTAGCGAGATCGCGCCCGTCCAGGTCACCAACTCGATGCTGGCCCGGATCATGGACACCAGCGACGAGTGGATCCAGGAGCGGAGCGGGGTCAAGACCCGCTACTTCGTGGAGCCGGGGACCGCCACTTCCGACCTGGCGGCGGGAGCGGCGGGACGCGCGCTGGAGCGGGCAAAGGTGGGAAGGGAAGAGGTGGACCTCCTGGTCTTCGCCACCATGACCCCCGACCACTACTTCCCGGGCAACGGGGGGATCCTCCAGAAGAAGCTCGGCCTCAAGGCCATCCCCTGCTTCGACATCCGGCAGCAGTGCGTGGGCTTCCTGTACGGGCTCCAACTCGTGGACGCCCACATCCGGGCCGGGCTCGCAAAGACGGTGCTCCTGGTGGGAGCGGAGATCCACAGCGGCTTCATGCCCTGGACTCCCGCCAATTGGGAATACATGTACGGCCGGGGCGAGGTCCCCCCCACCCCCGAGGAGTTCGCCTGGAACACCCGCTTCCGCCACCTGACCGTGCTCTTCGGTGACGCGGCCGCGGCCGTGGTCCTGAGGGCGGCCGAAGGCGGCGAGGCCGGGATCGTGGACCAGATCCTCCACACCGACGGCGCGGACTACGATAAGCTCTACGTCCCGGGGACCGGCTTCGCCCGCCGTCCGTACACCGACCCCGAGCAGTTCCGGCGGGGCGAGCACATCCCGGTCATGGACGGGCGCCACGTGTTCAAGATGGCCACCACCCATATGATGGAGGTCTCGCAGGAGATCTTGAAGCGGAACGGAGTCCGCGTGGAGGACCTCGCCATGGTCCTCATGCACCAGGCCAACCAGCGGATCAACGAGTACTGCCAGAAGGCCCTGGGCATCCCCGACGAAAAGATCGTCCACAACATCGAGCGCTACGGAAACACCACCGCCGCCACCATCCCCCTCTTGTGGGACGAGTGCACGAGAGGAGGCCGAATCCGGCCGGGCGACCTCGTGCTCATGGTGGCTTTCGGGGCGGGCATGAGCTGGGGGGCCACCCTCGTCCGGGCCTGAACTCATGAAGAACCGGTCCCGCCTCGTCGTCTTTGTCCTCCTCGCCCTGGTCCCGGCCCGAGCGCGGGCCCAGGCCCCCTTGACGGTCGGGAGCATCACCGCCCAACCCGGGGAAGCGGTGTCGGGATGGCTCATCGTCCCCGACGGCGTCGACCCCGGGACCCGGATCCCGGTCACGGTCGTGAACGGAGCGCGGCCGGGAGCGGTGCTGGCCCTGGTGGCGGGGACCCACGGCTACGAGTACACATCCATCATCGCCCTCCAGCGGCTGCGCCCCCGGCTCGACCCCAAGCGCATGAGCGGCGCCGTGATCCTGGTCCACATGGCGAACCCGCCCACCTTCTACGGCCGGCGGATCTACTACGGGCCGGACGGGAAGAACCTGAACCGCGTGTACCCCGGCCGCGCGGAGGGCACGATCAGCGAGCGGATCGCCGAACGCATCACCCGGGAGGTGATCGACAAGGCCACCCACCTCGCGGACCTGCACTGCGGGGACGGGAACGAGTCGCTCCGCCCCTACTCCTACTGGCAGGTGAGCGGGAACCAGGAGCGGGACGCGGCGGGAAAGGAACTGGCCCTGGCCTTCGGCCTGGACCACATCGTGGTCGACCGGGAGCGGCCGCGGGACCCCGCGCACAGCCTCTACACCTCGAACACCGCCGTCCTGCGCGGGAAGCCCGCCATCACGGTGGAGTCGGGGGGGATGGGCCTGACCGACGCCGTCTCCGTGGGCGCCCAGGAGGCGGGGGCGCTCTCCCTCATCGCCCATCTCAAGATCATGGACGCCCCCTCGGTGCGGGTGGAGAAGCCCCTCTGGCTCGATCCCACCCGCGTCCTGACCGCGCCCGCGACCGGCGTGTGGCACCCCACGGTGGACAAGATGCAGTCCGTGGCCAGCGGGGCCCTGATCGGCCGCCTCACCGATCCCTTCGGCCAGCTCCTGCACGAGGTGCGAGCCCCCTTCGCAGGGGAGGTGCTCTACGTGGTGGCCACGCCGCCCGTCACCGAAGGGGAGCCGCTCGCCTTCATCGGGCAGCTGAGCGAGGGCGAGCCCAAACCCTGAAGGGGTCGCCTCATCCCTCGGCCAGGGGGAGGTCGGGGGTTCCCGGCGGAGCGGCCGCGACCAGCCGGAAGCCGGGCCCCGACCGGGTAAAGCCGGCTTCCAGGAGATAGGGCGCGAGCGGGCTCTCGGCCAGGGGCCGCCCGTCGGGGGCGCCCCAGCCGAGACCGGAACGGCCGGTGCGGGCCGCCCAACCGGCGAGAGAGAGGGCCAGGGCCCGCGCCGCGCGCGAGCGGACCGGCTCGTCCTCGGGGAGGAAGGTCGTAATCTCGCGCTCGCCCTTGCCGAGGACGGCGAGGAGGACTCCATCCACCAGGGCCACGTGCCCGCCCGCAGCGCGGGCGAGCCGGGTGCCGTCCACCCGCGGCCAGGGGAGGGCCACCCCATAGGGGTTCGCAGGATCCGTAGCCGCGAGCACCGCCGCCTGGGGCGCCGCCTCCTCCCCCGCGTCGCGCCGGGCCCGCAGGCGCTCGAGGGCCCCCGGGTGGGCGAACTGGGACCCCCCCCGGCCGGCCACGAAGTAGCCGCGCCGAATGCGACCCGCCTCCTCTAGCGCGCGGAGCACGGGATACAGGGTGGCCACACCGCCCGGCACGTCCTCGGCCAGGATGGCGTCGCGGGTGAGAACGCCGTGGCGGGCCAGCATCTGCTCGGCCCGGGCCAAGGCTCGCTCCGCGGGGGTGGGGGGGGCGCCCCGCAGGGGGGCGAGCCGGCTCCAGCGACCCGCCGCACTGGGCAGGGACGACCGGCGTGAGCGCAGCGGCGCAATCCGGGATCGGTACGAAGGGCGTCCCGTCCGCGCGCCCAGAAAAGCGCGCAGGACGCCGGGGCTGTCGTTGGTGACCTCCCCCGCCCAGACGAGGTCCCAGAGGGCATCCAAGACCGCCTGCCCCAGGCCGCCCCCCGCCGCCTCGTGAAGCTCCGCGAAGAAGGAGGCCCCGTGGCGGGAAAGGTGCTCGCGCAGCCGGTCGTGGACCTCGCCCCGCGGGGGGTCGGGGTGCGGTGCCTGCAGGAGCCGGAGGTCCTCCACCAGGTAAAGGGCCATTCGGCCGTCCCTATCGCCCAAGGGGCCTGCCCCGAGCCACACGACCTCGCCCGCGGCGCAAAGGGCGTCCAGGTCCTGGGGTCGGTAGCCGGGGATCCGCGCGGACAGGATGTCCGACTCCAGCGCGGAGGCGGGGAAGACCGCCCCCTGGATCTGCTCGATCACCTCCAGGAGCGCCTCCGGTCCGGGGCGGCGCGGGGATCCCGTGATCCCGTGCCAGTCGAGGAGCATCCGGGCCAGGGCCGCGGGCTCGGTGGGCTCCACCTGCCGGCGGAGCCGAGCCAGCGAGCGCCGCCGCAGCGCGGCCAGGACCTCGGGGGCACACCACTCGCGCCCCGACCCCCCCGGCCGGAACTCCCCTTCCAGGAGCCGCCCCGCCGCGGCCAGCTCCTGGAGCGCGGGGGCGAGGGCGACCTCCTCGGTCCCGAATCGCCGCGCCACATCGCGGGTGGGGAACGGGGCGTGGGTCCGCGCGTAGCGAGCGACGAGCTCGCGCAGGGCGTGGGGAAGGGGAGCCAGGAAGGCCGGGGGCAGGCCGGGGGGAATAGCGACGCCGAGGGCGTCGCGAAGCCGGCCCGCGTCTTCGACGGCCGCGAAGCGTGCCTCCCCGCCCACCCTCACCGCGACGATGCGGCCCTCGCCTTGAAGAGCGTCGATCCAGGCCCGGGCCACCTCCTGGGGGGTTCGTCCGTCCTCCCCCGTCCCCACCCGGGCCGCGACCTCCTCGACCGTGAGATCGCCCAGCCGCAGAAGGAGGTCGTGGAGACGGTCGGGGTTTTTCAGGGCGTGGTCCGGATCCAGGCCCTGCAGGCTCAACTCCAGCTCGGCCAGGGCCCGGGGATCGATGAGCTCGCGCAGCTCGGCCTCGCCCAACAGCTCGCGGAGCTGGCGCGGGTCCACGGAGAGAGCCTGGGCCCGCCGCTCCGCGAGGGGGGCGTCACCGTCGTAGATGTAGTTGGCGACGTAGCCGAAGAGAAGCGAGGCCGAGAAGGGAGAGGGCGCGAGAGAGTCCACGGTCACGAGCTTGACCTCCCGGCGGCGCACGCGCCGGGACAGGTCCACGAGCGCGGGCAGGTCGAAGACGTCCCGCAGGCACTCGCGGTAGGCCTCGAGCACGATCGGAAAGGAGGGGTAGCGGGAGGCCACGGCCAGGAGGTCGGCCGCCCGCTTCCTCTGCATCCAGAGGGGGGAGCGCGCGCCGGGCCGGCGACGGGGGAGGAGGAGGGCGCGGCCCGCGGCTTCCCGGAAATGGGCGGCGAAGAGCGCGCTGCCCCCCAGCGCTCCCACCACCAGCTCCTCGATCTCCTCCGGCCCGGGGAGCAGGGCGGCCGCGTCCGGAGGCGTCTCGCGGTCGGGGACGCGCACCACGATGCCGTCGTCGCTCCAGAGCGTCTCGACCTCGCCGGAAGGGCGCAACCGGGCCTCGAGGGCGAGGGCCCAGGGGGCGTGGACCCGCCCGCCCCAGGGCGAGAGCAGGCACAGCCGCCAGTCCCCCATCTCGTCGCGGGTCCGTTCGAGAACAATCGTCCGGTCGTCCGGCACCGCGCCCGTGGCCAGGCGCTGCTCCTCTAAGTAGTCGAGCAGGTTCTCGCGGGCGCGGGGGTCGAGCGCGTGCTCCTCGTCGAGGAGGCGCGCGGCCTCCGCCCGGGGGAGGGACAAGAGCTCGCGGGTGAGGCGTCCGATGGCCCGGCCCAGCTCGGCCGGCCGGGCCCCGCGGTCGGCTTTCCAGAATGGCATCTTCCCCGGCTCCCCGGGGGCGGGGCGCACGAGCACGCGGTCGCGGGTGATCTCCTCGATGCGCCAACTCGAGGCCCCGAGCACGAAGACTTCCCCGACCCGGCTCTCGAAGACCATCTCCTCGTCGAGCTCCCCCACCCGCCTCCCGGGGCGGTCCTCCTCCCCGGCCAGGAAGACGCCGTAGAGACCGCGGTCGGGGATGGTCCCCGCATTGACCACGGCCAGGCGCTGAGCCCCCTCCCGCGCGCGGACCAGACCCCGGCGGCGGTCCCAGGTGAGTCGCGGCCTGAGCTCGGCGAACTCGTCGGAAGGGTAGCGGCCGGAGAGCATGTCCAGCACGCCCTCGAACTGGGCCCGGGGCAGGCTCGCGAAGGGCGCGGACCGGCGCACGAGGGCGAAGAGGCCATCCACCGCGAGTTCCCCGGCCGCGGCCATGGACACAAGGTGCTGGGCGAGCACGTCCAGGGGATTCGCGGGGACTCGGGTCTCCTCGACCTCCCCCGCCTTCATGGCTTTGGTGATGGCGGCGGTGGCCAAGAGGTCGCCGCGGTACTTGGGGAAGATCACACCCCGGGAGACGGCATCCACCTGGTGGCTCGCGCGTCCGATGCGCTGCATCCCGCTCGCGACCGAGGGAGGGGTCTCGATCTGGACCACCAGGTCGATGGCTCCCATGTCGATCCCCAGCTCCAGAGAGGAGGTCGCCACCAAAGCGGGAAGCCGTCCCGCCTTGAGGGCCTCCTCCATGGCCGAGCGCTGCTCACGGGCGATCGAGCCGTGGTGGGCCTGGGTCACCTCCTCCCCCGCCAGGTCATTGAGGGCCGCGGACAGGCGCTCGGCCAGCCGCCGGCTGTTGACGAAGAGAAGCGTCGACCGGTGGGCGCGGATGAGCTCCAGGAGGCGGGGGTGGACGGCCGGCCAGATGGAGCGTGGGGAGCCCTCCTTCCCCTCCGGCACGGCCACGGGCGCGGGCGCTTCGGGTCGGGACATGTCCTCTACCGGCACCTCGACCTTTAGGTCGAAGGTTTTTCGGGTCCCCGCATTCACGATCGTCACCGCCCGGGGGCTCCAGTTCCGCCGGCCATCACCCCCGCCCAGGTAGCGCGCGACCTCGTCGAGGGGCCGCTGGGTGGCGGAGAGGCCGATCCGCTGCAAGGGGTCGCGACAGATCTCGGCCAGCCGCTCCAGGGAGAGGGCCAGGTGGGCGCCGCGTTTGGTGCCCACCAGCACGTGTATCTCGTCCACGATGACGACCTCCACGCTGGCCAGGACCGCGCGGGCGCGGGAGGTGAGCATGAGGAAGAGGGACTCGGGGGTGGTGATGAGGATCTCGGGGGGCGCGCGCAGGATCTTGGCCCGCTCCGCGGCGGGGGTGTCGCCGGTGCGCAGCGCAACCGCCGGAGAGTGGAAGGCGTCTCCCCTCCGCCCGGCAGCTCGGGCGATCCCCGCCAACGGGGATTGCAGGTTTCGCTCCACATCGACGGCGAGCGCCCGCAAGGGGGAGAGGTAGAGCACCCGGCAGCGCTCGGCCGGGGCGGGCGCGGGGGCGAACATCAGCCGATCAATCGCGGCCAGGAAGGCGGCCAGGGTCTTGCCGGAGCCGGTGGGGGCGAAGATGAGCGTGGAGCGGCCTTCCCGGATGACCGGCCAGCCCAGGGCCTGGGCCCGGGTGGGGCCCGGGAACGACGCCGCGAACCATTCCTCGACCGCGGGATGAAAGCGCTCGGGACCGGACGGTGCCTGGGGTTGCCGGGGAGCCACGGTGCCTCGCTGAGCCCTCTATGATAGGAGAGGCGGGCCTCTATCGGGTCCAGAGCGAGCCTTGACCGCTCCCAGCCCCCTGTGTATGGTCGTCCCGGGTTTGGATCCAGGGCCTGGAGGTCTATCCATGGGGTTCGGGAGAAGGCCGCTGGCCCTGGCCGCCGTCTTGACCACGGCCAGTCTTGCCGCCCAGGACCCGGAGCCGGAAAAGCTCGATTCGGAAGCGCTCCGGGGGCGCGATCGCACCGCGATCCTGGACGTGCGGAGCGTGGTCATGGCAGGCCGGGCCTACGCCGCCGCGAACGGCGCGCTCTTCGGGACCCTCTCCTGCTACACCCAGCCCGAGACCTGCCTGCCCGATTTCCCCAAGGATGCCGCCCCTTTCCTGGACCCCTCGCACGACTGGCTGGCCACCAGTCTCGGCTACGTGCACAAGTTCCATCCCGGCCCCCTCGCCAGCGAGGAGGAGATCCTGAAGGCCAAGGCCGCTCCCGGGAGCTTGAAGTCCTTCGCCTTCACGGTCGCTCCCGTGAAGCCCGGCCAGACCGGCCTCCGCGCTTTCTGCGGCGATTCCTCGGGCCGCATCTGTGTCAGCCGCGACGGCTCCGAACCCCGCGTCAAGGACGGGCGCTGCGCGCAAGCCTGCCCGGAGCTGAAGTAGGGACGTGCGCGCGTCGACGAGCGTCCTCCTCCTGGCCCTCGCCGTCCTCCCCCGGCCCGCCCGGAGCGCGGATCCGCTCGCCCCGGAGTCGGTCCTGGGTTTTCACCCCGGCGACGACCGCAAGCTCGCGGACTGGGGGCAGATGGTCGACTACTTTGGTCGGCTGGGCGGGGCGTCCGCCCGCGTCCGCGTCGAGCAGGTGGGCCTTACCACGGAGGGAAATCCCTTCCTGGTCGTCACCATTACTTCCGAGGCCAACATGGCCCGCCTGGAGGAGATCCGCCGGGACAACCTGCGTCTCTTCGACCCCCGCGGGCTTTCCGAGGAGGAGGGGCAGCAGATCGTCGCCCGCGGCAAGGCCATCGTTGCCATGACCTGTTCCATCCACTCCACGGAGGTGGGAGGGTCACTCACCGCTCTCGAGCTCGCCCATCTCCTGGGCACGAGCCACGACGCCGCCGTCCTGGCCCTGCTCGAGGAGGTGGTGCTCCTGCTCGTCCCCTCCCAGAACCCCGACGGCACCCAGCGGGTGGCGGATTGGTATCGGCAGCACCTGGGCACACCCTTTGAGGGGGTGGAGCCTCCCTTCCTCTACCACCGGTACACCGGCCACGACAACAACCGCGACTGGTACATGTTCACCCAGGCCGAGACCCGCCTCACCGTGAAGTACGTCCACGACCGCTGGCGTCCGCAAATCCTCCACGACGTCCACCAGATGCTTCCGCGGGGGGCGCGCATCTTCGTTCCGCCCTACGTCGACCCCTACGAGCCCAACGTGGACACCTCCCTTCGCTCGGCGATCAATGCCCTGGGCGCGCAGATGGCGGCCCGGCTGAGCGGGGAGGGCAAGAAGGGGGTAGTCATCCACGCCCTCTTCGATGCCTGGAGCCCAGCCCGCTTCTACCCTCACACCCACAGCGGAGTGAGGATCCTCTCCGAGACCGCTTCCGCTCGCTTGGCCACCCCGGTGGAGGTGGCGTTCGCGGAGCTGCGGCCCGGTTTCGGCTACGACCCCAAAACGTCCTCCTGGAACTTCCCCGAGCCCTGGCCGGGCGGTCTTTGGCGGCTGCGCGATATCGTCGACTACCAGCTCTCCGCCTCGCGGGCCATCCTCGAGCACGCGGCCGGGAACCGCGAGTACTGGCTGCGCCGCTTCCTGGAGGTGAGCCGCCGGGCCGTGACCCGGGCCGAGCCCTTCGCCTTCTTGGTGCCGGGGGACCAGCCGGATCCGCTGGCGGCGGCCACGCTCCTAAGCGTGTTGCGCACGGGGGCGGTGGAGGTGCAGCGGGCGCGGGCCGCTTTCCAGGCGGACGGCCGCGCCTACCCGGCGGGCACCCATGTGATCCTGATGCAGCAGCCCGCCAGCGCCTTCGCAAAATCGCTGCTCGAGCGGCAGCGCTACCCGGATCTTCGCCTCTATCCGGGCAGCCCGCCCCAGCGCCCCTACGACGTGACCGCGCACACGCTGCCCCTGCTCATGGGGGTGACGGTGGATGTGGCGACGGCTCCCTTCAAGGCTGACGTCGAGTTCGTAGCCGCGCCGGAGGTCACCCCCGGTCGTGTCCTCGGTGCGGGGGCGTGGCTGGCCTTTGGCCACGGGAACGGCGACCTCTTGGCCCTTTCCCGCCTCCTCCGCGCCGGCGTCCCCGCGCATTGGGCCCTGGACGCGTTCTCGGACGGAGGGCGGTCGTTCGCGGCGGGAACGCTCCTCGTCCCTGCGGCCGCGCGCCCCACCCTCTCCGGCCTCGCCCGCGATCTGGGGCTGCTCGTCCGGGGCGTGAACGCGTCGCCGCGTTGCCTCGTCCTGCGCCGCCCGCGCATCGGACTCTACCGGTCGTGGGTGCCGTCGATGGACGAGGGGTGGACGCGCTTCGTCTTCGAGCGCCAGATGGAAGTGGACTATGAGACGCTGCGGGATGAGGACCTGCGGGCCGGCAGTCTGCGCGACCGCTTCGACGCCATCGTACTCCCCGATCAGTTGCCGGACCAGATCGTGAAGGGCCACCCCCGGGGCTCTCTGCCGGAGGAATACACGGGCGGCCTGGGGAGGGAGGGGGTGAAGAGCCTTAAGGACTTCGCGACCGCGGGCGGCACGCTCGTGGCCCTGAATGCGGCCTCGGGCCTGGCTCTCGAAGGCGGTGCGCTGGAACTGCCGGTCGTGAACGTCCTCGCCGGCTCCGCGGAGGGCCCGGACCCCGTCTACTGCCCGGGCGCGCTCTTGCAGGTCAGCTTGGACGGGACCCACCCCCTTGCCCACGGCCTCCCGGTGGAAACGCCCGTCTGGTTCGAGTCCGGCCCGGCCTTCGACGTCGGCGCGGGCCGGGTGGTGGCGCGCTACGGCACGGACCCGCTGCTCTCGGGGTGGCTGCTGGGAGGGAAGCGCTTGAGCGGCCACGCGGCCTTGGTGGAGGTGCCGCTCGGCCGGGGGCGCGTGGTGCTTTTTGGCTTCCGCCCCCAGTACCGGGCCCAGAGTTGGGCCACGTATATCCCCTTCCTGAACGCTCTCTATCTCTCTGCGGCGTCGCCCACACCCTGAGCCGGAGGGGGAAGCCCCCACTCGCGGGCCAGCCGCGGCCACAGGGTTGCCGGGATCTGGACGAGCACGGGTCGCAATGCGGGGTCGAGCCAACGCAGCAGTCGTTCCATGGGCTCCCCCCCCATCGCGGTGCAACCTTCGGTGACCGACCCCGGCGAGGACCGAAGATGCAGGAAGATGCAGCTTCCGGCCCCCGCGGCCGGCGGCCCATCGTTGTGGCCCACCCAGATCACGAGACGGTAGAGATCGTCCCCGCGGTGCATCATCTCCGCCGAAGCCCAGTCCTTGCGGACCCGCGTTTCGTTGACCAGACGGTTGTAGAAAGAGGAGCTGGGATCGTCCACGCACCTGAGATCAGGCGTGGCCGTTCGGTAAGCCAGGCGTGTCCCCGGGGGGGGCTCGGGCGCGTAGCCGGTGGCCTCGCGCAGTTCGAACACGCCCGCCGGCGACTTGCCGTCCCCCTCCTTCTTTGACGGGCCCTCGAGGCCCGAGGGATGGAGACCCCGACCCCAGGCGAGCCCTGTCCGGCCCAGTGAGGCGTCGAAGGAATCGCCGAGGGGTCGCCAGTTGGCGGCAGCGTTTTCCCGGTCGAAGAGACGGACACGGGCGGACAGTGCGGTCCAGCTCGCGCCCACGGAGAGCACGAGCTGGCGGCTCTCGGCGGGGACGGGCGCCGCGGCCAGGACGGCAATCAGCAGGATCATTCCCGCCAGTTTATCCCCAGCCGAACGGTTTGAAATCGGAGATCGCCTTGGCTAGACTCGAATGTCCCGCCCGCTACTGGGAGGTCGTCCAACGGTAGGACACATGGCTCTGGACCATGGTATCGGGGTTCGAATCCCTGCCTCCCAGCCAAA
>DATMML010000011.1 GCA_035570235.1 Vicinamibacteria bacterium
CATGAGGAACGCGTTGGCCGCCCCCCCGCCATCCACCCGGAGCTCCCGGATGGGGATCCCGGACTCGACGTTCATGACGTCGATCACGTCGCGGGTCTGGTAGGCAATGCTCTCCAGGGTGGCGCGAATGAGGTGGCGGCGTCCCGCGCCCCGAGTGAGGCCCACGATGGCCCCCCGCGCGCCCATATCCCAATAGGGAGCACCGAGGCCGGCGAAGGCGGGGACGATGTAGACCCCTCCCGTGTCCTTTAGCCCGGCCGCGATGGCCTCGGTTTCCGCGGCGTTGTGGATGAGGCCGAGTTCGTCGCGCAGCCACTGCACCGCTGCTCCCGCGATGAAGATGGACCCCTCCAGGGCGTAGACGGGACTCCCGGTGGCGTCGCAGCAAAGGGTGGCGAGAAGGCCCCCGGTGCTCTTCACCCGCTTCCGGCCCATGTTCATCATCACGAAACAGCCGGTGCCGTAGGTGTTCTTGGCAAGACCGGGCTCCCAGCATCCCTGCCCGAAAAGGGCGGCCTGCTGGTCGCCGGCGATCCCGGAAACGGGGACCCCTGCGGGCAGGCCGGACTTGGGCGCGGTCTCCCCGAAGAACCCGCTGCTCGGCCGCACCTCGGGAAGCATGGCGGGGGGGATGTCGAGGATCTGGAGGAGGCGGGGATCCCACCGCCGCTCGTGGATGTCGAAGATCAGCGTCCGCGAGGCATTGGTGGGATCGGTGGCGTGGACGGCGCCGTCGGTGAGCCGAAAGAGCAGCCAGGTGTCGATGGTCCCAAAGAGCACGTCTCCAGCCGCGGCGCCCGCCCGAAGCTCGGGGTAGCGGTCCAGAATCCAGCGAATCTTCGTCCCTGAGAAGTAGGGGTCGAGGACGAGGCCGGTACGCTCGCGGAAGGTAGGCTCATGGCCGTCCCTCCGCAGGCGCTCGCAAATCTCCGCGGTCTGGCGGCTCTGCCAGACGATCGCGGGATGAACCGGCCGACCGGTTTTCCGCTCCCACACCACCGTGGTCTCGCGCTGGTTGGTGACGCCGATGGCCCTGAGCTCTCCCGGTCCCACCCCGGCCGCGTCCAGAGCCTCCTTCATGACCCGGCGGCTGACTTGCCAAATCTCCTCCGGGTCGTGCTCCACCCAACCCGGCTGGGGGTAGAACTGCTTGAACTCGGAGTAAGCGCGGCCCAACACCTGGCCGTCGTGCGAGAAAGCGAGGGCGGTGCTCCCGGTCGTGCCCTGATCGAGGGCGAGGACGGCGGCGGGCATGGGGGCGGCTCCTTTCGAGTCCTTATTGTAGCGGGGAGGCCCGTGGAAGCGATGGCCGGGCACGGCCTCGTGATAATCTCGAACGCCCGGCGCCGGGTGAACCTTCCCCGACCGAGCCGGAGGATCGCACGGTGGGCCTTGAGATTTCTGGTTCGCGGGCCGCGACGGGTCGTCCCGCGCCTTCTGGCTTGGCGAGGGTGATGCGGGCGCTCCGCAGCAGCGCGTTCCTCGCTGTCTACGCCATCCACATGCTCCTCACGTTCGGCGCCGTCCAGCGTTTTCTCGTCTGGCCCCTGGCCCTCCTATGGCCTGCGCGTCGCCGGAATATCGTGGGCTGGTGGTTCCGCCTCCAAGCGCACTTGACCCTGGCCATGGCGCGGGTGCTCGCCAACGTGCGGATCACGATCCAGGGGGCGATTGAGCCGGGGACCTGTGTGGTGGTCATGAACCACCAGTCCGTTCTCGACATTCCCATCGCCTATGCCCTGGTGCGGGGGCCCTACCCGCTCATCCCCACCCGCGCCCGGTACCGGTACGGCATGCCCGCGGTGTCACCCCTAATCCGGCTGGGCCGGCTTCCCCTGGTCCGGCAGGAGCCGGGGTCGGCGCGGGCGGATGTCAAGAGCATGCAGGCCGCGGCCGAGCAGGTGGCGCGGGAGGAGCACTCCCTGCTGATCTTCGCGGAGGGGCATCGCACCCGGGACGGCGAGATCGGTCCATTCATGCGGACGGGCCTGAAGGTCGTCCTGGCCCGCGCCCGGCGTCCCGTCTACTGCATCGTGGAAGACGGGCTCTGGCACGTGCGCACGTTCGCCGATGTCTGCCTGCGCTTCGCGGACAGCTCGGCGGAGGTGGTGGTCCTGGGTCCGTTCGAGGCGCCCGCGGGGAAGGACATCGAGGGCTTTATCGAATCCCTCCGCGAGCGGATGGTGACCGCCCTCCGGGAGATACGGGCCCGCCGGCAGGGGAGGGAAGGAACGGCCGCCTGACGGCGGGGACCGGCCCCGGATCCCCTCCCCGGGTCAATCCGGGAGGATCAGGCTCGAGTCGCCGAATTCGTGACCGACATACCC
This sequence comes from Vicinamibacteria bacterium, assembly GCA_035570235.1. Taxonomy (NCBI): domain Bacteria; kingdom Pseudomonadati; phylum Acidobacteriota; class Vicinamibacteria; species Vicinamibacteria bacterium. Next base: position 2,328 of record DATMML010000011.1, read on the forward strand.
CGCCGCTTCCATGTGGCGGTAGGCCCGCTCGAGCAGTTCCGTGGGCGCAAAGGCGGTGAGAAGCGCGAAGTGGCTGGTGCCTGGCTCGTGGATCCCGGTCAAGAGTCCATCCACGACGCGAGGACGATGAGCGGCCCCGATCCGGAGGGTCGTGACGCCCCTACCGGGATCCAGCCGGCCCGCTCCTACCGCCGCCGCTCCTTCGAGGGCCCGGACCACGGTGGTCCCCACCGCCACCACACGACGACCCCGGGCCTTCGCGAGTTCCACCGCCTCCACGGTTTCCGGGGGGACCTCGTAGGGCTCCGGGAGGGGCAGCTGGGCGTCCAGGGTGGGGTCTCCGGTCGAAGAGAGGCCGGCGGCGTGGGTGAGCGTCGCCAGGTCGACCCCCGACCGCCGGAGGCGGAGCAGCAGGCCCAGGGTGAGGGGGTGCCCCGCCGAGGGCAGCTCCGCCGACCAGGGGCGCGAGGCGTATGCGGTCTGGACGTGGGCGAGGGCCAGCGGGCGCTCGATATAGGAGTACTGCACCGGCCGGCCCTGGCGGTAGAGCGCATTCCATAGGGCCTCTCCGTCCTGATCGAAGCGGAGTCTCACGAGGCGGGCGGAGAGGGGGGAGATGCTGGTCAGCGTCGCCATGAGATCGGGGCCGAAGGTCAGCCGTTCGCGCTCCCGCAGGGGAGGGGGCGGCGGGCGGTCCTCGGTGCGCAGCCGCCAGTCCCCGGCTCCGAAAAGCACGGCCGTGAAGTCCCCTCCGGGAACGCTGCCCACGAGCCGCACCTCCAGGGGCTCTCCGGTGGACGTGCGCCCACCCAACGACGCAGGCAAGGTGGCGGCGTCATTGACCACGATGAGGTCTCCGGCGCGCAGGAGGCGAGGCAAATCAACCACCCGAGCGTCCGAGAGCGTGTTGCGACCGGGATCGATCCGCAGCAGCCGCGCCGTCTCGGGCTCGGCGCGGGGCCAGGTCGCGGGCGTCATGCCCCCGCTGCCTCAAGGGGGGGATGCGGAGCCCAGGACATCACCTCGATACGCGCCCCCTCGGCCAGACTCTCCGCGTGTTCTATGAGGGCGAGAATGCGCTCCGCGACGCGGGCGGGGTCCCGGAGCGACCCGGGATCCTCATCGGGAACGGCGTCGGCGTGCATCCGGGTGTTCATCTCCCCGGGGTCTACGGCGAGGAACCGCACCCCCGTCCCCCGGAGCTCCGCGGCCGCGATCCTCGCCAAGTGATCGAGGGCGGCCTTGGAAATGCCGTAGGCGCCCCAGCGCGGATAACCCACGACGGCCGCGTCGGAGCTGATGTGTAGGACGAGCCCGCGCCCGCGCAAGAGCATCGATCCGGCCACGGCCTTCGTCAGTCGGAAAGGGCCGACAAGGTTGGTTTCGAGAACCCGCTGCAGTTCCTCGGCCTCCGTCTCCAGGAGCAGTCGTAGGGGCAGCCGCCCCAGGGTGCTTGCGTTGTGAACGAGAAGGTCGATGGGCCCGACCAGGGCCGCGGCAGCCCCCACCAAGGGGGGGATCGCCTCGGCCTGGGAGACGTCGGCCACCAGGGCATGGGCTTCTCCTCCGGAGGCTCGGATCTCCGCCACCACCCCCTCGAGGTCTGCGCGACCCCGGGCCACGAGCACGACCCGGGCGCCCTTCCGGGCCAAGGCCCGGCCGAGGGCGGCCCCCAGGCCCCGGCTCCCCCCGGTTATGAGCACCGACCGTCCCCTTAGATCCATGGCCTGCCTCCCGCCTTCAAAGGTATGTCGCCCCCGCCAGAGGGCGAGCGTTCTTGCCAATAGATTGGCAGGGGGCTATCCTGCTGGCCATGGCGGGGGAGATCTCCGGACGCTTGGCCAGGAACATCAAACAGCTCCGGGAGGCCCGCGGCCTCACCCAGGTACAAATGGCGAAAGTCTGCGGGATACCCAGAGCCACCTGGGGTCACTTGGAGTCGGGGGCAGCCAATCCAACCCTTTTAGTGCTACACAAGGTTGCCCTCGCGCTCCAGGTGCCGCTCGAGGAGTTGACCGCCGCCCCCCGGGCCTCGGGCCGCCGGTACCCGAAAGAGGCCCTCCCGACGCGCAAGCAGGGGGACGGGGTGGTCCGCAGTCTGCTTCCGGACCCTATCCCGGCCATGCTGATCGACCGCATGGAGATCCCGCCTCAGGGACGGATCCCGGGCGTTCCGCACATGCCGGGCACGCGTGAGTATCTGACCTGCGAAGCCGGGCAGATCGTGCTCGCGGTGGCGGGAGAGCAGTGGACGCTCGGCCCCGGTGATGTCGTGGTCTTCCGGGGTGACCAGCGCCACTCCTACCGGAACGGTGGGACGCGGTCGGCGATCGGCTATTCGGTGGTGCTCCTGGCCCCGGTGGGCTGACCAGGAGAAGCCTCGCCCGCGGACGACGGCTCCCCCCGGGGTAGGCGATGGAGGGCTCCCGCAATCCCCAGCGCGGTTGCGGCTCTAGGCCTCGGCGGTCAGGGGTTTCGCGCCGGCGGGAATCAGGTTGTCCGGGAAGGGTGCGTCGAGGAAGCGGAGGCCTAGGCGCAAGACCGCCTCCGCGGTGGCGCCCTTGGTGGCGGTTACGTACATGACTTCCGCCCGCGTTCTGAAGCCGCCCTCCGCCTCGAACACCACCACCTCGCCCTTTTCGACCGCCATGTGACTCAGCACCAAGGCTCCGCCCCGGGCGATCACCTCCGTAGCCGTGTCCTCCGCCTGGGCAGTCGGGTTCTTCCAGAAGGGCATCCGGCCCAATCGAACCGGGATAGTCGCCTCGAACCGTTGGAACTCACGCCGCTCGCCCCCCTCGACCCGCGCCTTGGCCTCTGCGTAGTCTTCGGCGGTGGCGGGCTTGCCCAGGCTCTTCCACTCCCCGAGGCTGACCACAAGGCCCTGGTCCGGGCCATTTCCAGAACCCGCGCAGGGCGAGGCGGGAACCTCTCCCAAGACGACCCAAGCGCCGCCCCGGCAGGAGCAGCTCGTCGAGTGCAGCCCGACTCTCATCTCATGTTCCACCTAAAGGTCACTCCTCTTAGGGCCGGGGGCCGAGCGTCTTCCCTCACGTGAGGGGGGCGCGGGCCCAGGCTCCGGTCTCCGGGTGCGTCCGACGGCGGAAGGAGGCGTTCTCCAGCGCCACCCCCGCTTGATTAATGAACACCTCCAGGGTCTCCAGTCGGCGGAAGTCCGCCCCGGTGGCGGGGTTGTCGCCGAGGAGCAACGCGATCGTCTCCCGCTGGGCGACGAGGGGGAGCAGGGCCACGGCCTGGGAACGGACTCGACCGAGGGTGGAACCGAGGCGGGCCCAATCATCCTTCGAAAGCGGTCCCCGGTAGGGCCGGGCGCTCGCCACCACCTCCTCGAACACCGATGGCTCGGCCAGGGGGAGGGCCAGATCGCGCGCCTTCAGGCCGACTTCATCGCCCTCGGGCCCAAAGCCTCCCAGCCCCCGCAACTCTCCGTCTTTCACCACGAAGAGGACGGCGCGCTCGAAGAACTCTCGAGCCGCCTTCACGACCAGTAAAGAGACTTGGTGAGCGTCCTGAGGACGGCTGAGCTCGTCAAGCCAGCGACGGAGCGAGGTGACCTCGTCCCAGGATTCGACGCTTCGAGGGAGCTGGACAAAGGGTGAGGACCGAGCGGCGGGGGCCGCCTCCGCGGCTCCCTCCAACCGGGCCAGGATCTCCAGTAGGCGGTCGCCGAATGCCCGGAGGTCTGCCTCGAACTGGGCGGGGTCGAGGCGGGACAACACGGGCTTGAAGACCCAGCGGGACACGCCCACTCTCCGGGCGCGAGCGTGGAGCGTACGGGTCATACGGTCCGTCATCAAGAGCACGGGCGGATGCATACCCGCCTTCTGAAGGCGTTCCACGACCTCCAAGCCGCCGTTGAACGAGGAGCCATCCGAGGTGGGCATCCCCCGGTCGGCAACAAGGGTGAAGGGCAGCCCGACATCTCCCAGGCCCTTGGCCTTCTTCACCGCCGCCGAGGGCTGGCCGACCTCCACGACCTGGTAGTCGGCGTCGATGAGCCGCTGGGCCAGGCTCTCGCGAAGGTCGTCCTCGTCCTCCAGGAGCAGCACGATGCGGTGACGATCGGAAGCGGGGGGATCCGCAACGGTCTCGGGGGGTGATGCGAGAGCGGGAGGCTTCTCCTCCGGGAGAGCGGGTGCCGACGGCTTCGTCTCCGCGGAGCCGGCATCGCTCGGCTCTGCCATGGGCTCGGCAAAGCCGGATTCCACCAAAGCCACGGAGTCCCGCCGGTCTTCATCCATGGTCCGGGCCAGCTCCAACAGCAACTCCTCGGGCTTGATGCCCTGGCGCAGCGTCAGGGAGGAGATGTCGTGGGACCCGACCGCCACCGGCGGTTCCGCCATGAGGTGGAAGCAGAAGGCCCCCTCCCGGAGGCGGATGAGTTGCTCCAGCGCTACCTCGACCCGCTGCCGGATGAGCGTCCCGCGCTTCTCTTCCGAAAGCTCAGCCACGCGGGGGTCGTTCGGGAGGCTGTCGGGAGTGGTGGCGGAGACAACGAGGCCCTCGCGAAAGACAAGCGCGGCCTCGCCACCCGAGGTCTGGACGGTCAGGTATCCGGTCTTCTGGCTGAAAGCGATGATCTGAAGGATGTCGAGGAGGGGCATGTCCTCCAGGTTGCCGTTCAGGCTCACGGTAACTCCACGCGTCCCGATTCCACCGGGGGCAGCATGTGCAAGGCCTGGGCCACGAGGGGAGCGGGGAGCCGCCATCGCGCTAACCCGCAGAAGGAGATAGGGTTGCGTGGGCAGGGGTAAGGGAGGACGCGAAAGCGGGGATCCGGGATGTCGCACGGCCGTCTTGATTCCAGGATGAAGCCGGTCGGGAGCCGTATGGAGGAGGCATCCGCCGAGCACCGGCGCTTCCGGCGGCGGGGGAGTCGGCTGCGAATCGTTCTCGCGGAGCGGGCTTCCTAGCTCCGTCGGCATCCACTAACTGTTTCTGCTACTCTCGTCGAGACCCGTAGTGACGCTTCGGAATTCGGGTGAGGGGCGGAGGGGCTTGGTGGAGCGGGCCCGCCCGGGACCGGCACTCTGGCCGCCAAGGGAAGGCGAGGCCGACATCGGGCCCGGCCCTGGGGTACGGGAAACACCGAGAGTGACTCCCATCCCTCAAGTGCTCCTCCGCAGGTAGTGGCGTGGTGCGGCGACCCACCGGCTTGGTTTCTGGAAGCGGTTACGATCGATGAGGCAAATCGGAGCACGATCTCCGGGGCCGCGGCCGAGGCGAGGCCGGCTCCGCGCTCGTGACCACGCGTGCCGGAGAGGGTCCCGGCTGCAGACGGGTCCCAGCTTCCCGCGGCAGGGCGGGGTGGGCAATGCCCCCCCCCGTTTCTTGGCCACCACCGGCGCTGGCCCTGCCGTCGGGGCCGCACCCGGCGAGCGGGGGACGCGTCCGTCCCGCCCGGGATCCCAGATCGAACGATTCTCTGCCCGACGCCTGGCAAGGCGACGACCTTGAGCGACGGCGTGGGGGGTCGGACTCCCCTCGTGCGCGCGGCGATGGTCGCCGCGTTCACTTTTGCCGCGATGCTCTCTTTCGAGACCGCGAAGGAATCGCTCGCCCCCTACGCGTTCAGCCGCTGGCAGTCCCACTGGGTGACAATCGCTTTCGCCACCCTGGTCGGGGGCTTGGTCTCCTTGGTCGCGTTTCGTGCCTACGAGCGCGAGGCGCGGGCGCGGCGCGAGGCCCAAGCGGAGCGGGAGGCCGTCGTCCGGAGGCTTGAGTCGACCCTCCGCGAGAGGGAGGACCTGGCGTCCTCGCTGCGGGAGAGCGAGCATCGATATCGGACCTTCCAAGCTCTCAGCAGCGAGGGCATAGCCCGTCTCGACCTGGACGAACCTCTGGCCGTCGAGCGGCCAGAGGCGGAACAACTGGATCACATCTTGCGGACGGCCCGGCTGGCGGAGTGCAACGAGGCGTTCGTGAGGATGCTGCGCCGACCCGCCGGCGAACGGCTCGAGGGCCTGAGGCTGGCCGAACTAGCCGCGGTGTCGGAGCTGAGGGAAGGGCTGCGGGGGTTTGTGCGGGGGGGATACCGGCTGGTGGAGAGCGAAGCGCCCCGGATCCGGCCGGATGGGGTCACCGTCTGGGCGAGGGCAAGCGCGACCGGCATCGTCGAAGACGGACACCTAAGAGCGATCTGGGTCACGCAGCAGGATGTCACGGGCCGGAAGCAGGCGGAGGAGGACCTGCGCACTCGGGACCGGATTCTGGAGGCGGTGGCCTTCTGCTCGGCTCGTTTCCTGCAAGCGGGCCGGTGGGAGGACTCGGTGCCGGAGGCGCTGGCCCGGCTTGGCGAGGCCGTCAGTAGCAGCCGTGCCTACATTCTCAAGAACCACGAAGCTCCGGATGGGGAGCTTCGGGCCAGCCTCTGGCAAGAGTGGGCCGCGCCTGGCATCGCTCCTTACGCCCTCGAGAGCATCCCCTGGCGACGGGGGGGATTGGCGCGGTGGGAGGCTCTGCTCTCCGAGGGGCAAGCCGTGGTGGGGGTGGTCCGGGAGCTGCCCGAGGGCAGCAGCCCCCTCTTGAAGAACTCTGATATTCGCTCCGTCCTCCTGGTGCCGTTCTTCGTGGAGGGCCGGTGGTGGGGTTGCTTGGGCTTTGCCGAATCCCGCCACGAGCGCCACTGGTCCCCTACCGAGGTCGAGACCCTTCGGACCGCCGCCCTCATCCTGGGGGCATCGCTGGACCGGGAGAGCGGGGAGCGGGCCTTGCGGGAGAGCGAAGAAAGATTCGCACGGCTGGCGGCCGCGTCTTTTGAGGGGATCGCCATCACCGAGGAGGGGGTCTTCGTCGACGCGAACGACCAGCTCGCGACCATGCTGGGCTGCGAGCTGAGCGCCTTGATCGGGCAGAGCCCGCTGGAGTTCGTGGCGCCCGAGCACCGGGAGCTCGTTACCTCCCGCCTCCGCAACAGCTCCGACGAGCCTTACTCCCATCTGGCGCGCCGGCGGGATGGCTCGATATTCCCCGTCGAAATACGCGCTAAGCCCGTGCCCTACAAGGGGCGGACCGCCCGCGTCACCGCCCTGCGCGAGATCACGGAAAAAGTGGCCGCGGAGCACGCCCTGCGCGCGTCGGAGAAGAAGTACCGAGACATTGTCGATTTCTCTCCGATCGGAATATACCAGGCGCGGCCAGACGGGACGGTCATCACCGCCAACCTGGCCTTCGCTCAACTCCTTGGTTGCGAAAGGGTCGAAGATGTCCTCGGCCTGAACCTCATCCGGGAGGTCTACTTCGACCCCGAGGAGCGGGCCCGCCTGATCGCCGCCTACGAAGAGCTTGGCCAGGGATCTCACGTCGGGGTGCTGCTCAAGCGGAGGGACGGCACACCTTTTTGGGCCGAGATGTCGGCCCACGCGGTGAAGGACCCGGCGGGTCAAACCCTTTACTTCGAGAGCTTCGTGCAGGACATCAGCGCGCGCAAATCCGCGGAGGAGGCCCTGGGCGCCTCCGAAGAGCGGTATCGGCTTCTGTTTGAGGGCAATCCGCTCCCCATGCTGGTGTCGGACTTGGCGACGCTGCGCTTCCTGGCCGTGAACGAGGCGGCGGTGCGGCAATATGGCTACTCCCGCGAGGAACTCCTCGGGCTCTCGGTTCCGGACCTGGCTGTGCCCGGGGATCCCGATCTCGAGCGGTACCTTTCCACCCGCTTCGATCCTCGGCCCGACCTCCTCCACCTGGGATTGCGCCAACAGCGCCGCAAGGATGGCGCCCTTATCGACATCGACCTGACCAGCCTGGCCATCGCCTTTGGGGGAAGGGCCGCTCGCCTCGCCCTGGCCCGGGATGTCACCGCCGAGCGAAAGGCCAACGCCGAGCGGGAGGGGTTGCGCGCCGCCCTGGAGCGCGCGGGCACGGAATGGCAGCGGAGTGTGGACGCGGTGGACACGGCTGTGCTCGTCCTGGACCGGGATGGGCGCATGGCCCGCCTCAATCGGGCCGCTCGCGAGCTCCTGGGAAAGGAATACCAAGAGGTGCTGGGCCACCGCATCGATGAGGTGGGGCGAGAGGAACCCTGGCTCAGCGCGGCCGAGGTGGTCCGAGTCTCCCGGCGGACGGGCTCCCGGGAATCGATGGCCGCCCAGAATGCGAAGGGCACCCGTACTTGGGACCTGAGCGCCTACCGCTCGCCCGCGGGAACGGCGGTGGAGGAGCGGACGATCCTCACCGTACGGGACATCACGAGCTTCGTAGCCCTGCAGGAAAAGCTCCGGCGCAGCGAGACTATGGCCGCCATGGGTACCCTCGTGGCGGGGGTGGCCCACGAGGTCCGCAATCCGCTTTTCAGCATCTCCGCCACCCTGGACACCTTCGACGCGGAGTTCGGGACGAGCGAGGAGCACACCGAATTCTCGGGCCTCTTGCGTTCCCAGGTGACCCGCCTCACCCATCTGATGAGGGACCTGTTGGATTACGGCAAGCCGCCCGCGCTCCGGGTGTCGCCGGCCCGAGCCCAGGATGTCATCCACCGCGGGCTCCGTTCCTGCGCGCCCCTGGCCCGCGAGCGCGGGGTGAGGGTCTCGGAAGAGGCCGCGCCCGACCTGCCCGTCCTCTCCCTGGACGTCGGTCGGATGGAGCAGGTCTTCGAGAATCTAATCAAGAACGCTATCCAGCATTCGCCCGCGGGCGCAACCGTTCGCGCCGCGGCTCGCCGGGGGGGGGAGGAGCCGAATCTCAACGTCGTGTGCACGGTAGAGGACGAAGGGCCGGGTTTTCCCGAAGAGGACATCCCGCGGATCTTCCAGCCCTTTTTCAGTCGGCGGAGGGGCGGGACAGGCCTCGGGCTATCGATCGTTCAGCGGATCGTCGAGGCGCACGGTGGTAGCATCGTCGCCGCGAATCGAGCCGGGGGAGGCGCAGTGTTCGCGGTCACCCTGCCCACGATGGGGCAGGCCCCGCGAGGGTGAAGCATGTCCGAGAAGCGCAGCATCCTCGTCGTGGACGATGATCAGGACGTGCGGGTTCCGCTGCGCCGCTTTCTGGCCGGGAAGGGCTTCGAAGTGGAGGAGGCGGAGAGCCTGGTTGCCGCGCAGGAAGCGTTCAAGCGACAGCGCCCGGATCTGGTGGTCATGGATTTCTCCCTGCCCGACGGGGATGGGTTGGCGCTTCTCCGGAGCTTGAAGTCGCTGGACGTGGCCATTCCCGTCGTCATGCTGACCGGACACGGCACCATCGACCTCGCGGTGGCGGCCATCAAGGAAGGGGCGGAGCAGTTCTTCACCAAGCCCGTCGAGCTGCCCGCCCTCTTGGTCGTCATCGAGCGGGCGCTCGAGAATCAGCGCATGCGCCAGGCCTCCCTGGTAGGGAAGTCCTCGCAGGCCCGGCGGGCCGTAGACCCATTTCTGGGGGAGAGCCCCGCCATCGGCCAGCTTGCCGCGCAGGCCCGCCGGGTGGCGGCCTCCTCGATCCCCGTCCTGATCCAAGGAGAGACGGGGACCGGCAAGGGCGTGCTTGCCCGTTGGCTCCACGAGAACGGTCCCCGGAACGAGGAGGCCTTTGTCGATCTCAATTGCGCGGGCCTGTCGCGGGACCTGCTGGAGACCGAGCTGTTCGGCCACGAGAAGGGGGCATTCACGGGGGCGGTGACCGCCAAACCCGGCCTGATGGAGATGGCGCACCGGGGAACCCTCTTCCTGGATGAGATTGGCGACGTCGATCTCCAGGTGCAGCCCAAGCTTCTGAAGGTCATGGAGGAACTCCGCTTCCGCAGGCTGGGCGATGTGCGGGACCGGCAAGTGGATGTGCGCCTCGTGGCGGCCACCCATCGGGACCTGGTGCGGCTGGTTCAAGAGGAGAAGTTCCGGGAAGACCTGTTCTACCGAATCAACACCGTCTCCCTCGTGGTGCCCCCCCTGCGTGAGAGGGGTCGCGATGTCGTCCTTCTCGCCCGTAGCTTCATGGCGCGCATCGGTAGCGAGCTTGGTCGACCCGGGGTGCGGCTCTCGGAAGGGGCGGAGAGCGCCCTCGGTTCGCGCTCCTGGCCCGGCAATATCCGGCAGCTCCGCAACGTGCTCGAACAGGCGGTTCTGTTGAGCGAGCGCACGGTGTTGGAAGCGGAAGACCTACGGGATACGTCGGTGCCGGCCGTGCCCAGCGCGCGCCCGCGCGCGAGCCTGGTGGAGGCGGAGCGCCAACACATCGAAGCCATGCTGCGGGAAGAGAAGTGGAGCGTGCCTCGCACCGCCACCACGCTGGGCCTGTCCCGGAGCGCTCTCTACGAAAAGATTAGGAAGCACGGGATCCGCCTACCCAGTTCCGGCCGCTAGAAGGGCCGGAGCCGACGCCCCGGGGGCGCGCCCCCTCCCTCCTGCATAAACGATAGCGCCTGACTCGAGCCCCGTCCCGGATTCGAGACGGGAAGGTCCGGGATCCCGGAGCCTCTGTCGCTTGGGGTCTCCGTCTCCCCAGAAGAAGTATCGCGCCCGGCAGAGCTTAGCCGGAACCGAGGGCGCCGCCGAGCACTTGGCAAGAGTGTTGCTCAGTGACTCCCTGCCGGCGGTGGCCGCAGACCAAACCGGAGTGAATTGACGGCGTGGCGGCGGGAAGACAGCAGTCCTGCCCGCCGATGGAGCTCAGGGAGAAACAGATGGCACGCAAGAAGATCTTGCTCGTCGATGATTCGAAGACGGCCCTCCTGATGGAACAGATGATCTTGAGGAATGGCCCCTACCAGCTCGTGATCGCGGGGGATGGGGCGGAGGGGGTAGCCAAGGCCGTCTCCGAACTCCCCGATCTCATCCTGATGGACGTCGTGATGCCTCACATGACCGGGTTGGATGCCCTCAAGGAACTCCGCCGGCGCGAGGCCACCAAGGAGATACCCGTGATCATGGTCACCACGCGTGGGGAGGGCGAGAACGTCGAGGCCGGCTTCGCCTCCGGCTGCAACGACTACTTGACCAAGCCCATTGATTCCGTCGCGCTCCTCGCAAAGGTTCGCGACTATCTGGGGGAGTGAGGTTCGGGATGAAGAACGAAGGGCAAGAACACGGCGAATACGTGCGGCGGGTACAGGGCGAAACCCAGCGATACGCCCAGACCCTGCTCGCCGAGAACGAGCACCTCCGGCGTCGGGTGGCCGCCGTGGAGAGCGAACGGGCCGCCCTGGCGGGCAAGGCCAGCCAACTCGAGGCCGTTCTCGCGCGAAACGAGGCTCTGCAGGAAGAGAGCAGCTGGGTCGCCGCCGAACAGCGCCGCCTTCGGGGTCAAATCGCCGATCTCCGCCAGCAGATCGATGGCCATGAGACCGCGCGGCGGGACCTGGAGAGCCGCCTCAAGCTGGTGGAGGACGAGAACCAGCGCTTCTCCCAGGAGTACCTGGCGGTCGAACAGCAGAACTCCAATCTCGCGAACCTCTACGTTGCCAGCTACCAGCTGCACGGCACTCTGGACCGACGGGTGGTCTTGTCGACCATACAGGAGATCGTAGCCAACCTGGTCGGTTCCGAGGAGATGGCTCTCTTCGAGCTGGATTCCATGGGCTCAACGCTCTCGCTGATTGCCTCCTTCGGCATTGCCCCCGGTCCCTTCCAACGGGTTTCGGTCGGGCAAGGGCTGATCGGCCGGGCGGTCCGGAAGGGCACCGTCCACGTCGTGGAACGCGAAGGGCGGGAGGGGGCTTCCTCCGAGGAGGCGCACTTGAGCGCCTGCATCCCGCTGAAACTCGACGGGCGGGTGATGGGGGCCCTGGCTCTGTTCCGACTGTTGCCGCACAAGGACGGGTTCCAACCCCTGGATAACGAGCTCTTCGACCTCCTGGCGACGCAAGCGGCGGTCGCCCTCTATTGCACGTCTCTGACCGCCGGGGCGCCCGTCTCGTCGGCTTCGGCTCCGTAATGTCCGCGGGAGTGTCGGGAGTTGGTAGTGAGGAAGCCCCCGGCGGGGAGAGCGCGCTTCCCAGCGTGTACCTCCACCCGGGGCAGCTCTTTGCCTCCGCCGAACCGGCGTCGGTCACGACCGTTCTCGGCTCCTGTGTCTCGGTCTGCCTCTGGGACCGGGACCGGGGCATCGGGGGCCTCAACCACTTCGTGCTGCCCATCTGGGCCGGAAACGGCACCTCCTCAACCCGGTTCGGCAATGTCGCCATGGAGGTCCTTCTGGCCCGGCTGGTCAGCTTGGGCGCCCGGCCCCGGAACGTGGAAGCCAAGGTCTTCGGGGGGGCTTGCATGATTCAGGCGTTCCGACGCCGGGAACACCATCTGGGAGGGCAAAACGTCGACCGGGCGGTGGCCTTCCTTCAGGAGAAGGGAGTGCCCATCTCCAGTCAGGACACCGGGGGCCATCGCGGCCGAAAGCTGATCTTCCACACCGCCACCGGGGCGGCGTGGCTGAAAGAGCTGTGAAGGCACATGGATTTTGACATCGATCGCGACGCCGTTCTCCAGACTTTCCTGAGCGAGTCCGAAGAGGGACTGGCCATGATGGAGGAGGCCCTGGTCGGCCTAGAGTCACGTCCGGAAGACGGAGAGCTCTTGGCCGCGGTCTTCCGGGTGGCCCACACCTTGAAAGGGAACGCGTCGTCCCTCGGATTCGAAGGCCTGGTGCGCCTCTCCCACACCCTGGAGGACTTGCTGGACCGCGTGCGCAACCGCGCCATTCCGGTGACGGGGGACTTGGTCACGCTCTTGCTGGATGCCGTCGATGCCCTCCGCGACCTAGTCCCTGCCGCCGTCAACGGCGGCGAGGCCCTGACCGTGGTTCATGAGGCGCTTCTGCGGGAGCTCTCGCGCCGGGCGGGGGGGGTGGACGATCCACCGCCAAGCACGGGGTCCGGGGGAGCCCCCCGCGGGGAAGAGCCCGCCACCCCCGAGCCCGCGCGTCCCGCGGAGCATCGCAGCCTCCGCGTGGACATCAACCGCCTTGACCGGATGCTCGACCTGACGGGCGAGATCGCGATCGCTCGCGGTCGCCTTCGGCGGATGCTCGAGCAGCACGGGGCCCCGGCCCCGGTCCTGGAGGCGCAGGGGGAGGTCGACCGTCTCTCCCTCGATCTTCAGGAGCTGGTCATGAAGGTTCGGCTCGTGCCCCTCCGGGGGACGTTCCGAGCGTTCGTGCGGACGGTCCGCGACCTGGCCGCTCGCCAGGGCAAACAGGCCCGCCTGATCCTCGAGGGCGAGGACGTGGAGGTGGACACGAGCGTCATTGCGCAGGTGCGCGACCCCCTCACCCACATGATCCGCAATGCGCTCGACCACGGCATCGAAGCGCCGGAGGTGCGCCGGACGGTGGGCAAGGATCCCTGCGGGACCCTCGCCCTGCGCGCACGCCACGAGGGGGCCACGATCGTCATCGAAATCGCGGACGACGGCGCCGGCCTCAACCGCGAGCGGATCCTTGAGCGCGCCCGGGAGCGGGGCATCGACGCCGAGCACAAGGAGGAAGAGGAGATCCAGCGGTTGGTCTTCGAGCCCGGCTTCTCCACCGCGGAGACGGTGACGGAGCTGTCGGGACGCGGCATCGGCCTCGACGTGGTACGACGCAATGTGATGGCCCTGCGCGGGAAGGTCGGGATCCGCAGCCAGGAGGGCATCGGCACCACCATCACCCTGCGTCTTCCCCTCACTCTCGCCATCATCGACGGATTCATCGTGGGGGTGGGAGACGAGGCGTACGTGATTCCCCTGGAGGCCGTGGTCGAGTGCCTGGAGCTCCCGAAGGAGGCCTCGAGCGACACGAGGGAGGGCGGGGTCATCAACCTGCGCGGTGCGGCCCTGCCCTATCTCCGGCTCCGCCGGCTATTCGGTCTCGGCGCTCGGCCCGGGCAGAGGGAGCACGTGGTCGTGGTACGGCCGGACGCGGGACGGCAGGTCGGCCTCGTCGTGGACCACCTCGAAGGCGGGTTCCAAACCGTCATCAAACCCCTGGGGCGGCTCTTCCAAGGGCTCTCCGGAGTCGCCGGCTCCGCCATCCTCGGCACGGGGCGGGTGGCGATGATCCTGGACGTGCCTTCTCTATTGGCGGAGGCCCTTCGGGGGCAAGAGGCGGCGAAACACGAGCAGTGGTCCGCTCCGAAAGCGGAGAGTCAGGGAGCTTGAGGCCAGCAATGGCAAGGAGAACATTTATGGTGAAGAACCTTCGGATTGGCAAGCGGTTGGGCCTGGGGTTTGGCCTGATCCTGGTCCTCATCGGAGGAGTGGCCACCGCCGGGTACTGGGGGCTGGAGCGGGTGGCAGGCCTTGCCCACGAGATCCTCAGGGTCAGCGCCCCACTCGTCGAGCACTCAGAGCGCGCGCGCGCGACCACCCTGGGCCTGCGGCGCTTCGAAAAGGACTATTTCCTCAACATCGGCTCGCCGGACAAGGAAGCCGAATATGTGGCCAAGTGGAAGGACCAGAAGAAGCGCCTGGATGAGCGTTTGGACGAGCTAGAAAAGCTCGCCCAGAGCGAGACCGATCGGGAGACCGTCCGCAGCATGCGGAAAGACGCAAATTCTTATGAGGATGGCTTTCAGAGAGTGCTGACGGGCATTCGCGAGGGGGCGGTGAAGACGCCTCAGGAGGCAAACGCGGCCATCTTGCCATTCAAGGATCCGATCCACGGCTTGGAGGACGCGGCTTACGAGTTCGCCATCAAGCACTCCAAGGCGATGGAGTCCGTCGAGCCCATGCTGGCGGAAGCCGTGCGGCGCACCAACGCGATCGTGTTCGGCGTGATCCTGGCGGCTCTGGCTCTGGCCGGCGCGGCGGGGGTCGTCATCACACGGAGCATCACCGCGCCCCTGGCCCAGGCCGTGAAGGTGGCGGAGCGGGTGGGGGCGGGTGAGGTCGACGTCCTAATCGAAGTCGATTCCCAAGACGAAACCGGGCTCCTCCTCAAGTCCTTGCAGGGCATGGTGGCCTCCCTCAAGCGGATGGCAGGAGCGGCGGCGGCGGTCGCGGGCGGAGACCTCACGATCAGATTGAACCCCCAGTCCGAGCGCGACGCACTCGGCAACGCGCTCTCGGAGATGGTGGGCCGCCTCACCCAGACGATCGGTGAAGTGAAAGCGGGTGCGACCGCGCTGTCGGCGGCTTCGGCCCAGGTCGCGGCCACGTCGCAGAGCCTCTCCGCGGGGACGAGCGAGCAGGCGGCTTCGGTCGAAGAGACCACCGCCAGCCTGGAGGAGATGTCTGCTTCCATCACCCAGAATGCGGAAAACAGCCGCCAAACGGAGCAGCTGGCGATCAAGGGTTCGAAGGACACCGAGGAGGGGGGCCGGTCGGTGAAGGAGACCGTGGTGGCGATGCGAAGCATTGCTGAGAAAGTGTCGATCATCGAGGAGATCGCCTACCAGACGAACCTCCTGGCTCTCAACGCGGCCATCGAGGCGGCGAGAGCGGGGGAGCACGGCCGGGGTTTTGCCGTAGTCGCCACAGAAGTGCGGAAGCTTGCGGAGCGAAGCCAGACCGCGGCTAAGGAGATTAGTGGTTTGGCCGCGTCAAGCGTAACCGTGGCCGAGCGGTCTGGGCAACTCTTGGGAGACCTCGTACCCAGTATCCGGAAGACGGCTGACTTGGTGCAAGAGGTGACAGCCGCCTCGGCCGAGCAAGCCTCGGGGGTCGCCCAGATCAACCGGGCCATGACCCAGGTGGACCAAGTGACCCAGCGCAACGCCGCCGCGACCGAGGAGCTCGCCTCGACCGCGGAGGAGATGGCGGCTCAGTCGGAGGCTCTGCAGCAGCTCGTCTCCTACTTCAAGGTTACGGCCCTGGAGGGCGGTCCGGACCAGGTGACCACCCTGTCGCGGAGCACCACCGCCCGTGCCGTCCCGCGCAAGAGCAACGGCGAGGCGCGAGCCATGCCCGAGAGCCCAGCCTGGCACCGCACGGCCGGCGCCGACGCGGACTTCAAGCGGTTCTAGGAGGTGTCCATGGCAAGCCAACCGACCGTGGCCGAGCAGGCCCAGTATCTCGGCTTCCAAATAGCCGGGGAGGAATACGCGATCGGCATTCTCCGAGTGCGGGAGATCTTGGAGTACGACACCCTCACCAAGGTGCCGACCACCCCCCCGAGCATCCGGGGGGTCATCAACCTGCGCGGGAGCGTGGTGCCGGTGGTGGATCTGGCGGTGAAGTTCGGGCTCTCGGAGAGCGTGATCAGTAAGCGGACGTGCATCGTGGTGGTGGAAGTGAACCTGGATGGTGAACGGGCGGTGATGGGTGTTCTGGCCGACGCCGTCAGCCAGGTCATCGATCTGCCGGCAAGCGAGGTCGAGCCACCCCCGCCGTTCGGGACCCGGGTACGGGTCGACTGCCTGATCGGAATGGGAAGGGCAGGCCGGAAATTCGTCCTCCTACTCGACATCGACAAGTTGCTGTCACTGGACGAGCTGGAGATGACACGCCAAGAAGCGGGCCCGACCGCCGCCGTCCCTCCCGAGGCACGAAGGGACGGGGAGCCGAGCCCCGCCGAGCGGGACCAGCCCGTCCCTCCAACAGAGATGGGGTCTTGAGCGGTCGCTCCATCGCCGGGCGGCCGGCGAAAGGCGGGCAGGCCCTGTTAACCGAGCCTCGTGACGCGCCGCCGCGCGAGGCCACGCTCTACGGAGAGCAGGAAGAGAAAAGCGCATGCGAATGATGTCAGTCGGGGTTCTGGCGTTGATGGTGGGTTCGAGCGGGCTCGTTCAGGCCGCCAAAGAAGAGTTCGGCACCGCCCGGGAAGCGGAGGCCATGGTGGACAGGGGAGTCGCCCGCATTAAGGCCGTGGGCTCAGAGCGGGCCTACGCCGACTTCACGGACAAGGCCCCTGGATTTGTCGACCGTGACCTCTACGTCGTGGTCTACGACCTCGAGGGCCGCGTATTGGCCCACGGACAAAACCCAAAGATGGTGGGCAAGGATCTGATCGACCTCCGTGACGCGGACGGAAAGGCCTGGGTCAAGGAGAGGGTCGAGCTGGCCCGCGGCAAGGGAAAGTTCTGGCACGACTACAAGTTCACGGA
The DNA here is from genome assembly GCA_035570235.1 of Vicinamibacteria bacterium. Taxonomy (NCBI): domain Bacteria; kingdom Pseudomonadati; phylum Acidobacteriota; class Vicinamibacteria; species Vicinamibacteria bacterium. Next base: position 19,273 of record DATMML010000011.1, read on the forward strand.
TCCCCTGACGAAGAAGGTGCTGCCGAAATCCACCTATTGCGAGCGGGTCGAGTCGACGGCCGTCTGCGTGGGGATTTACAAGCGGTAGGGTCCGGTCGTGTCCGCGCTTCGGCCGCAAATCACGGAAAGGCAGGATGTCTTGAAGCTTTATCAGCGCATTCTCTTAGCCCCCGGGCTAGCCCTTTTTTTCTTGCTCCTGTTCGGGGCGGTGGTCTACCGGGCCTTGAGCACCGACCAGGTCGCGATGAGGGAGATTTTCAGCACCCGCTTCGGGATCTTCCAGAAAGCAGATCAAGCTTTGGCGGACATCGACGCAGTTCATGCTGCCGTGTACCGTCTCGTGACCTGGATCGGAAACTACGACCCGGCCAAGATTGCGCATAAGTCCGCCGAGTTGATGACCCAGATCGACGGTGCCACCGCCATCGCGAAGGGGCTGGCGGGCGAGGCTCGGCTGAGCGATGAAGAGAAGGGGCACCTGGAGGCGATCCTGGGTCAGCTCGCCAACTACCGGAAGCACGTGGCGACTGCCGTCGACCTTGCGAGCGTCGATGTGAACACGGGCTTGGCCGCCCTGCAGACGGCGGACATGACGTACCAAGAGCTGCGCGGCAGCCTGGATGGGCTCATCGACGTCGAGAAAAAGCTCGCCCAACGGCGATACGACGAGGCGTTGGCCACCTACCAGGGCGCCCTTCTTCTCGCCAGCGTCGTCTTTTCACTGGCGATCGCGGGCGCGGGCATCGCCGGCGGCCTCGTCACTCGCTCCGTCACCCGGCAGTTGGGCGGGGAGCCGGAATATGCCTCGGAGGTGGCGCGGCGGGTGGCGGAGGGAGAGCTCACGCTGGCCATCGCCACTCGAGCAGAGGACCGCTCGAGCCTGCTCTTCGCCATGAAGACGATGGTGGAGCGCCTAGCCCAGGTCGTAGGGGACGTACGCGCCTCGGCGACGGGCCTCTCCGGGGCCTCGGACCAGGTGAGCGCCACCGCCCAGGCTCTTTCCGAGGGGACTTCTGAGCAGGCGGCCTCCGTGGAGGAGACGACATCGTCCCTAGAGGAGATGAGCGCTTCCATCACGCAAAACGCGGAGAACAGCCGTCAGATGGAGAAGATGGCCTCCCAGGGGGCGCGAGACGCGGCGGAGAGCGGAGAAGCGGTGTCCCAGACGGTGGGGGCCATGAAGTCGATCGCGACCAAGATCTCGATCGTGGGCGAGATCGCTTACCAGACCAATCTTCTTGCTCTCAACGCCGCGATCGAGGCCGCGCGGGCGGGTGAGCACGGGAGGGGCTTTGCGGTGGTGGCCACCGAGGTCAGGAAGCTGGCGGAGAGGAGCCAAATCGCGGCCAAGGAGATCTCGGGGCTGGCCGATTCGAGCGTGGAGCTGGCGGAGCGAACGGGCCAGTTGCTCACGGATCTGGTCCCCTCGATCCGCAAGACCGCGGACCTGGTCCAGGAAGTAACGGCGGCTTCCATGGAGCAGTCGTCGGGGATAGGCCAGCTCAACAAGGCCATGGTCCAGGTGGACCAGGTTACGCAGCGGAACGCCTCCGCGGCGGAGGAGCTGAGCTCCACCGCGGCGGAGATGGCCTCCCAGGGCGCCGCTCTCGAGGAGCGGGTGTCCTACTTCCGCCTGCCCCAAGAGATCATGAATGCCGTCCCCGTCATCAGCCCGCGGCCTCCAATGCCGGCCAAACCATCGTCGTCCCTGCTACCGGGGTCGGGCGGGGGCAACGGGCGGGGTGCGGTGCCGGAGCGAGCGGAGAAGGGCTTCGTTCGCTTCTGAGTAGGGGGTTTCGGCCGAGCTATGGAGCAACCGGCAGCCGCGTCCCCGCCCGCCCCCGAGAGGCGTGGGGGCAAGGGGGTCAGGTCCGAGACAACACCTCGTCGGGGTCATGAGACCGGGGTCATCGCCGACATGGGGTTAGAGAGTGGGGAGTAAGGACAGGGAACCGGGGACGAGGTCCGCGATGGAGATGATGCGACGATGGTGAGCGAAGGAACCCCGACCGCCCTCCGCGGTCTGCGGCACGGTCCCGCGTCCTTGTCGGAGCGCCACTTCGGACTCTTCCGGGCCCTCATCCACCGGGAGGCGGGCATCCATCTCTCTCGCGCCAAAAAAGCCCTGGTCGAGGGACGGCTGGCGCGGCGGCTCCGCGAGCTCGGGCTCGACTATGGGGCCTACTACCGGCTCGTGGAGTCCGACGAGGGGGAGCGGGTGCGCATGCTGGACTGCATCTGCACCAACGAAACCCACTTCTTCCGCGAACCAAAGCAGTTTGCCTTCCTGGAGAGTCGGGTATTTCCGGAGTGGGTCGCGCGAGGCGAGGGCGGAAAGATGCCGAGGCGGGCGCGCGTTTGGAGTGCGGGTTGCTCGACGGGCGAGGAGCCCTATTCCCTGGCCATGTCCTTCCTGGCCCGCTTCCCTCCCTCCTCGGGATGGGAGATCGACATCCTGGCCACGGATCTCTCCACGCGTGCCCTGGAGAAGGCCCGGTCCGCGGTCTGGCCGCTGGCCAAGGCCAAAGAGATCCTGCCTCCATACCTCAAGACCTTCATGCTGAAGGGCACGGGCCCGCAAGCGGGAAACATGAAGGCGGGTCCAGAAATACGTTCCCGCGTGCGTTTCCAGCGACTCAACCTGAATGCGGAGCCCTTCCCACTCGCGGACCGTTTTGACCTCATCCTCTGTCGGAACGTTCTCATTTATTTCGACGCCCTCGCCAAGGCGCGGGTCATGAACAGGCTGATCGACCGCCTGGACCCCCAGGGTTACTTATTTCTGGGACATGCGGAGACGGTGGCGGGCCTGAACGCCCGCATGCGCAGCGCGGGTCCGACGGTGTACGTTCCCGCGGGCGGGCCTCAGGCATGAGGACCCTGCGTGATCCGGAGCGCCTGGAGGTGCTGGTGGTCGACGACTCCGCGGTCGTCCGACAGGTGACGACCGCGATCCTGCAGAGAGTGGGATTCAACGTGGCGGTAGCTTCGGACCCGTTGATCGCGATGCAGAAGATGGCTCAGTCGCGTCCGTCCGTGATCCTTCTCGACCTGGAAATGCCCCGGATGGACGGCCTGTCGTTCCTGCGCAAGATCATGACCGAGGATCCCATCCCCGTTGTCGTCTGCTCCGGTCTCGCGGGGGCGGGCACCCAAGGTGCGCTTCAGGCGATGGAAGAGGGTGCGGTGGCGGTGGTAGCCAAGCCCCGACTGGGGATCCGCGAGTTCCTCCAAGACTCCGCCATCGCCCTCGAAGAGGCCTTGCGGGGGGCAGCGGCCGCCCGCCTCCGGCCGCGCACCCACTCCGCCGCCTCGTCTGGCCACCGGGGAGAGGCCGGCTTGGCGGTTGCCGGACCCCGCCTCCGGGTGACGACCGACCGCGTGCTCGCCATTGGAGCCTCGACGGGCGGGACTGAGGCCCTGCGCGTCATTCTGGAGAGCCTGTCTCCGGACTGCCCCGGGCTGGTCATCGTCCAGCACATGCCCGAGATCTTCACGAAGGCCTTCGCAGACCGGCTAAACCAGACCTGCCGCATCGAGGTGAAAGAGGCGGCCCACGGCGATCGCGTGGTGGAGGGCCGTGCACTGATCGCCCCCGGCAATCGCCACACCATCGTGGTCCGCGACGGGGCTCACTACGCGGTGCAAGTCACGGACGGTCCCCTGGTTTCCCGCCACCGACCGAGCGTCGATGTGTTGTTCCGGTCGGTGGCCGCCGCCGCCGGGCCCAACGCGGTGGGGGTGATCCTGACCGGGATGGGGGCCGACGGGGCGGACGGCCTGCTGGCCATGAAGCGAGCCGGTGGCTCCACCATCGCTCAGGACGAAGCAAGCTGTGTGGTCTTCGGTATGCCCAGGGAGGCCATCGTGAGGGGGGCGGTGGACGATGTGGTCCCCCTGCCGCTGATCCCTGCGTCCATGCTGGCGAAGGCGGGCTCGCAGGGGCCGGGCGAGAGGAGGCGGGACCAAGGCAGTTGCGCGTGAGCACGCGCCTCGGGTCGCGCCCGGCCGTGCCCTCGGACCTCTCCTGACCACCTCTCGCGTGATGCTTCGGAGTTGGGGAGGGACCCGCCGGGCCGGGTTGGGTCAGCAGAGGCCCGGTGCGCCCTCTAGTGAAGGCTGAGCACGACAGTGGCGATTTGCGCCTACTAGTTCCGGGCGTACCCGACGCCGCGGCAGCAGAGCCGCGTGGCCCGGGAGTTCGGGGCTGCGCGCTGGGTTTATAACCGGGGCCTGGAAACAGTCTCCCCGGCCTGGCGTGAGCGGCAGGAGAGGATCACCTGCGTCGATTTCTCGCGCCAAGTGACCAAGCTGAAGCAGGCCGAGGTGCCCTGGCTGAAGGAAGTCTCGAGCTATGTGCTCACCCAGTCGCTTCGGGATCTGGAGCGGGCCCTTAAAGCATCTACTCCAAGCGGGCTCGCTACCCACGCTTCAAGAAACAGCGCGCAGTTCGTTACCAGCTTGATGCGCGACTCGTCGCCGTGGCTGCAACGCCCCCCCGTAGCCGCGAGCATGCCCATTCACGTTCCCGGGCGAAACGCCCTTCCGCCGGGCCTATAGCCCGAAGCTCAGGCTGGGCACCGCCGCTCCCGCGTCCCCCCGGAGCCGTCCTGAGTCCCGGAACTCGTGATCCCGTTTCCCGGACACGCCCCGCAGTCGGCTGTCTCCGCGGGCGGCAAGGTCCGTCCTATCAACGCTGGCCACGCTCCACCGCGCTCAGGAAGGCTTGGCAAGGGGGTTGCAGAACGACTACCGACGCGACCCAGTCCGTAGGCGTTTCTAGAGGGGCGTTGAGCTGGGCGTCGTGGAGGGGGTAGCAGTGGGGCGTGGGGTTATGCAGATGGCGGGCGAGGGGCCGACGAATGGGAAGCAGGCCGGGCCGGGGTGGCTGCGAGCGGTCACGAAAGAGCGTGTCGAGGAGGGGTTGCCGCTGACGGGTCCGATCTTCTTAGCGTCTCTGGTCCGGGAACTGGCACGGGTTCTGGACGTGCCCTACGTGTTCGTGGCAGAGGCTACGGGTGCCGGTGGGCTGGCCCGCACCCTCGCGCTTTGCGCGCACGGGCAGATCGCCCCCAACGTCGAGTACCCGCTGCAGCAGATGCCCTGCCGGGAGGTAGCGGCGGGAGGCACCGTCTGCTACCCACGGGGAGTGCGTCTGCATTTCACACCCGGGCCCATCGTCGGGGAGTCAGACCTGGAGAGCTACCTGGGTGTGTCCTTGCGGGGAGAGGGACGCCCGGCTTGGATCGCGCTCATGGATACCAAGCCCCTGGCGGACCCGGGCCGGGCAGAAAAAATGCTGTTGAGCCACGCCGACCGCGCAAGAGCCGAGCTGCACCAGCTCCGTGCCGAGGAGGCCTTGCGGGAGACCCGCGGGAGGCTGGAGGTTCTGGCGGAGATGCGCAGCGGCGAGCTGCGCGCCGCCAACCAACGCCTGGAACTCGAGACCGCGCAGCGCGGGCGCGCTGAGGACGCCCTGCGCGTCTCGGAGGAGAAGTTCTCGAAGACCTTCCGGTCGAGCCCGGGCTGCGTGACCATCAGTACGTTCGGCGAGGGGCGCTTCCTGGAGATCAACGAGACCTTCCTCCGCGTCGCTGGATTCGCGCGCGAGGAGGTGGTGGGCCGGACGGGGCTGGAGCTGGCCCTGTGGGCGGAGCCGATGGAATGGGAGCGGCTCCGGCGACTCCTGCAGGTGGAGGGCACGCTCCGAAATAAGGAGTACGTCCTCCGCACCAAAGGTGGCGAGCGGCGGGTCATGCTGACCTCAGCGGAGACCATTGATCTGGGGGGCGAGGCCTGCGTGCTCGCGGTAGAGATCGACATTACAGAGCGGAAGCGAGCGGAGGCCGCGCTGCGTGCGAGCGAGGAGCGCTATGCCCTGGCTGCACGCGGGGCCAACGATGGGCTCTGGGACTGGGACCTGATCGGGGGCGGGGTCTACTTCTCCCCCCGCTGGAAGGAAATGCTCGGGCAAGGGGAGGTGGAGGTTACCACTCACCCGAGCGAGTGGTTCCGCCGCACCCACCCCGAGGATCGGGACCGGCTGAGCATGGAGATCGTCTCCCACCTGGAGGGCATGAGCGCCCACTTCGAGAGCGAGCACCGGGTTCTGCACCAGGACGGTACCTACCGCTGGATGCTCTGCCGGGGGCTGGCCGTGCGCGATGAGTTCGGGCGGGCGACCCGCCTGGCGGGCTCGCTGACCGACATTACCCGACACAAAGCCATGGAGGAGCAGCTCATCCACGATGCCTTCCACGACCTCCTGACCGGCCTTCCCAACCGCGCCCTCTTCATGGACCGGCTCGACCGCGTATTGGAGCGGGCCAAGCGGCACGCAAAGGACGGCTTCGCAGTGCTCTTCCTGGATCTGGACCGCTTCAAGGTGGTCAACGACAGCCTGGGCCACACGGTGGGGGACGAACTCCTGGTCGGGATTGCGCGCCGGCTCTCGGCCACCCTTCGGCCCGAGGACACCGTAGCCCGCCTGGGGGGCGATGAGTTCGCGGTCTTGCTGGAGGACGTCGGGGGAGTCAGCGACGCTACCCGCGTGGCGGGCCGGATCGGAGAGGAACTGCGGCGCTCCTTCAGCGCGGGCCAGCAGGAAGTCTTCACGACCGCGAGCATGGGAATCGCGGTGAGCGCGACCGGCTACGATCGGCCCGAGGATGTGCTGCGGGACGCCGACACCGCCCTCTACCGGGCCAAGGCCCAGGGCCGGGCTCGCTACGAGGTCTTTGATCGGACTATGCACCTGCGCGCGGTGGCTCGGCTCCAGATCGAGACGGACCTCCGGCGGGCGGTGGAGCGGGGGGAGTTCGCCCTGTGCTACCAGCCGATCATTTCTCTGCCCGCGGGGGATCTGGCTGGCTTCGAGGCCCTCTTGCGCTGGAACCACCCCACGCGGGGCCGCGTGCCGCCCGTGGAGTTCATTGCCGTGGCCGAGGAGACAGGGCTGATCGTTCCCCTCGGGAACTGGGTGCTGCGGGAGGCGTGCCGGCAGGGCCGGGTATGGCAGGACCGGCTGGGCCCGGGCCGCGCCCTCTCCATCAGCGTAAACCTGTCCGCCCGCCAACTGGCCCAGAGCGACCTGGTGGAACAGGTGCGCGATGTGCTCGCGGAGACGGGCTTGAAAGGCGATCGCCTTCGCCTGGAGATCACGGAGACGGTGATCATGGAGAACGCCGAGGCCGCGGCGGCCATGCTGACTCGCCTGAAGGAGCTCGGGGTCCGGGTGTCGGTCGACGACTTCGGGATGGGCTACTCCTGTCTCAGCCTCCTTCACCGCTTCCCCATCGATACCTTGAAGATTGACCGCTCGTTCGTGGGCTTGATGGGGCCCAAGGGGGAAGGGGGTGCGACCGTGCGTACCATCGTGGCCCTCGCCCACAACCTGAGCATGGACGTGATCGCGGAGGGCGTGGAGACGCAGGCGCAGCTCTCCTCGCTTCGGGAGCTGGACTGCGGCTATGCGCAAGGGTATCTGATCTCGGAGCCGCTCGACCCAGAGAGAGCGGAAGCGCTCTTGGGGAAGGTGGAGGCGGGGATCGGGCTCCTCGGCGCGAGCCCGAACGAGCCCAGCCCCGCGGGGCTCATCCCCATTTGCGCCTGGTGCAAGAAAGTGCGCGATGAGCGCGGCGAATGGCGCGACGCGGCTCTCCCCGTGCTGGGCGCCGAGAACCTGACCCATGGGATCTGCCCGGAGTGCCTCCGGAAGCAAGCCCCGCCCGGCCCCGAGTAGCGCCGCGGATGCCTCCAACGCATCATCCACTCGCTCTTCTCACGGGGCCGCCCGCAAACGGGCGCCGAGCATTTCCACCGGGAGCTGGATTGAGGGTCGCCCCGTCGCGGAACCGCAGAGTCCTTCGGCGCGAGCGGGCGGCCGGAGAAAACGCAGTTCGGGTCATCTGCCCGCGCATGACCATCGTGAGTCCCGGACCGCTCGGCGGCCTCGGGCGACGGCCGCCAAGCAACGCAAATCCATTGCAGAGCGAGGCCGCATGAGCTCAGCGAGTGCGAAGAAGCGAATTCTCCTGTTGGACGACGAACGCGCCATCCTGGTGCCAATCGCCAGGTACTTCCAGAACCTCGGCTGCTGCGTGGAGATCGCGGAGGCGGCGGAGGAGGCGATCGCCCTCATCCGTGAACGCGGTTATGACCTGGCCATGCTCGACATCCGACTGAGCCGGCTCGGGGGAGTAGAGGGTCTCGAGGTTCTGCGGGAACTGCGGAAGAGTGACCGGCGCACGCGCGTGATCATGCTCAGCGCCTACGTGTCTCCGGAGGTCGAGGAGGAGGCCTTCCGGGTGGGGGCGGACGCGGTCCTTCGGAAGCCCCAGCCGCTGGGCGACCTTGCGAAGCTCGCTTTTGGCCTGATGGGGGAGGCGTCGTGAGCCGGGCGGCGCGCGTCGGCCGCCTGTCCGGGCCCCCCGGGGAGGGGATAGCGGAGTCCTTCTGGGGGGCGTTCCGATCCTCGCCCGACGCCTGCGCCCTTTCCACGCTCGAGGAAGGACGCTATGTGGAGGTGAACGACGGCTTCACGCGCCTCCTGGGCTTTGCGCGGGAAGAACTTCTGGGCCGGCCCGCCGTGGAAACCGTCTGGCCCAGCCCGGGCGACCGGGAGGCATTCCTGCGCACCCTCGAGGGGGGCACCGCGTTCCGGGAGCGTGAGGTAGAGCTCCGGACGAAATCAGGCGAAAGGCGGACGTTCTCGATCTCCGCGGAGGCCGTCGACGTCCGAGGGCGCCGGCACCTAATGACGATTTCCCGGGACGTTACGGATCAAAAGCTGATGACGGAGGCTCTGCGCGCGAGCGAGGAGCGGTATCGCAACTTTCTCGCCCTGAGCACGGACGCCATCGGCCGCATCGAGCTCAGCGAGGGACTCGCGGTAGACCTCCCAGAGGAGGAGCAGCTCGCGCATATCTGGCGCCACGCCTATGTGGCGGAGTGCAACGACGCCATGGCGAGAGGCAGCGGCTTGGCGTCGGCCGCGGATGTCCTGGGGCGGAGGCTGGCCGAGGTCCTCCCCGACAGCCCGGAGGAGCGCAACGGGCTCCTCCGCTTCATCCGCTCCGGCCACCGCCTCATCGACGACGAGCTGTGCCGCGTGGGCCGGGATGGCCAAGCGCGCTGGCTCCGGCGGAACGTCCTGGGGGTGATGAGCGGGGCCCAACTCATTCGGGCCTGGGTCGTGACCCGCGACGAGACGGCGCGGAAAAGAGCGGAGGTGGCGGTCGATGAGCAGAGGGCTTTCCTTCGCCAGGTCCTCGACTCAAACCCACACCTGATCTTCGCTCGGGACGGCCACAATCGCATCACCCTTGCCAACCGCGCGACGGCGGAGCTGTACGGAACGACGGTGGAGGCTCTCACCGGGGAGCAGGGCGCGGGGGCCGCCCCTCCCCCAGGAGTGGTCGAGAGCTTCAACCTCGGTGAGGTCGAGACGCTCGTCTCGGGCGGGGAGCGGGCATTCCGGACTGCGGTCAGGGACGCCGCAGGCGGGCTCCGGCGGTTTGACGTCGTCGAGCGCCCGCTCCTAGACCCGCAAGGCGCGGCCCACCAGGTCATCAGCGTAGCCACGGATGTGACGGCCCGCCTGCGCGCGGACGAGGAGCGGAACCGACTCCAGACCGCCCTCGAGCACGCGGCCCGGGAGTGGAGGGAGACCTTCGACGCTATCGACGTCGGCATCCTGGTGACTAATGACTCGGGCCGCGTCGTGCGCGTCAACCGCGAGGCGGCCGCCCTGGCCGAAGGCTGCCGGGAGTACGAATCATTGCTCCATCGCCGCTTGGAGGCGATCGGAGCCCAGGAACCGTGGCGCACGGCGGAGCAGGTGAGAGAAGCGGCTGCGAGGCAGACAATGCACATTGCGCGGCAGATCCGGGACGAGGCTACCGCGCGTGCCTGGTACATCACGGCCAGCCCAATGAAGCGGGGGGCGGGGGCTGCGCCCTGGGTCATCGTCACCCTGCGGGACATCACCGCGGAGACGGAAGTGGAGCAGCAGCTCCGGCGCTCTCGGCAAATGGAGGCCATGGGCGCCCTCGTCGCGGGTGTGGCCCACGAGGTGAGGACGCCCCTCTTCAGCATCTCCGCCACCCTCGAGGCATTCGAGAGCGAGTTCGGGGTCCGGCCCGAGCAAGAGGAGTACGCCGTGCTTCTGCGCTCGCAGGTGCGACGCCTCACGCAACTCATGAGCGATTTGCTCGACTACGGCAAGCCTCCCGTACTCAGCCTTTCCCCGGGGGGAATCGATGAGGTCGTCCGCCGTGCGCTTCAAGCCTGCCGGGGCTTGGCGAAGCAGTCCAAGGTCTCGCTGACGCTCGCGCTTGAGGAGAATCTTCCCCCCGTGCGACGCGACCCGGGCCGGCTGGAGCAGGTCTTCCAAAACCTGATCGCCAACGCGATCCAGCATTCTCCACCCGGCGCAGCCGTGGGGATCGGGGTCGGTCGCGCTCCCCAAGGCCGGGGGGGGGTCTGCTGCACGGTGGAGGACCGAGGCAGCGGGGTTCCCAACGCCGACCGGCGAAGGATCTTCGAGCCCTTCGTCAGCGGTCGCAAGGGCGGGACGGGTCTGGGGCTCTCCATCGTGCAGCGCATCGTGGACGGACACGGAGGGACGGTCACGGCCGGCAGCCGGCCTGATGGGGGGGCGGTCTTCACGGTCGTTCTTCCCGCCGGGGAAGAGGATGCGCAGGCAGGAGCGCGGTGCTGAGGACAGTCCGGCCACACGGACGACCGTCCGACTTTCGGGACGCTACTCCCTTCCCGGCCTCGCCTCCACCCAGTGCGGACGCGGACTTTGAACGTGGGAGGATTGGCAAGGAAGTTGCCATAGGGTTTGGAATGTCAGCAAGCCACAAGAACGTATGGACGAGTCGTGCGCAGATAACACTCTCCCAGAGCCGCATCCTGATGGTGGATGACGAGATCGACATCCTTAAACCGGTGATCTCCTACTTCCGGGTGCTCGGGTGCCAGGTCGTGGGTGCGCGGGAGCCGGAAGAGGCGCAGGCCCTGCTCGAGCACGAAGCTTTCGACCTGATCATCCTGGATCTAGGGCTCACGCGCTTTGGAACGGACGGGCTTGAGGTGGTGAGGGGCATCCGGGAACAAGACCAGCGGACGCCGATCATTGTCCTGAGCGCGCATGTGGCCGCGGAAGTCGAGGAAGAAGCGCTTCGGGCGGGCGCGGACTACGTCCTGCCGAAGCCACAGCCCCTCGCGGATCTCGCCCAGGTGGTCATCGGGCTGATCGGTGGCCGGTCATGAGCGACCAGACCCTGCTCGAACAGATCCTGGATCCGGGGGCGCTCTCGGCGTGCTTCCAGCCCGTTGTCGAGAGCAACGGGTCGGGTTATCGCACCCACTACCTCGAGTGCCTGGTCCGGGGCCCCAAAGGAACGGCGGCAGAGCGCCCGGACGTGCTCTTCAGCTATGTGCGCCGGAAGCATGGGGAGGTTGCCGTGGACCGCGCCTGCATCCGAACGATCCTGAGCGTTGCCGAGGCCTTCCCCGGTGACGGGAGCCTGGGCATCAACGTGCACTCCGTAACCCTCGCGGTGGACCCCGACTTTCTCGTCTTCTTGAAAGAGGAGGCCGGCCGCCACGGCATCGACCTCGCGCGGATCATCATCGAGATCGTGGAGCACGGCGTCCCCCGGAACGGGACGGCCTTCGGGGAGGCCCTGGCCGGCCTCCGGCGCCTAGGGGTGCGGGTGGCGCTGGACGACATCGGACTCGGGCATTCGAACTATAAGATGATCCTCGACAGCCGTCCCGACTACTTCAAGATCGATCGGTACTTCGTGCAAGGAGCCGGATCCGACTTCTACCGGCAGGCCGTCCTCAAGTCCGTTGCCGAGCTTGCCCGTCCGTTCGGAGCGCGCGTGGTGGTGGAGGGCGTAGAGAACGAGGCGGACCTGGCGGCGGCGCGGTCGGCGGGAGCCACCCTCTTTCAGGGATTCGCGTTCAGCCGAGCGCTGCCGGGTTCGGCCTACCTGGGCGCTACCCCCCCCCTCGGATCGACTCGCCCCGGGATCGAGGAGCAGCCGGTCTCCCGCCGACCTCAGGGAGATGGCTCTTAGAAGAGAAAACGGATTCCTGCTCCTATCTGGAAGCCTCCGGCGTCGAGCTCGAGGGTGTTGCCGGGGGAGGGGTGGAGCCGTGCTTTGGCGCGGCTGAAGCGCCCCTGGGCGCCCAGGGCGATGTGCTCGCTCAGCCGGCCGTCCAGGCTGGCCCCGAGGTTGAAACCGAAGGGGTTGTCCAGGAAGGCGGCGGAGGGGGCGGAGACCGCGGTCACCGTGTCGTAGGGGTAGGTCTGGGTGTACTCGATGTGGTCGATCAGGTCGGCGCGCACCTTGATTAGGCTGACTCCGGCGAAGAGCGAGGCCTCGAGGTGCCTTCCGGCGGCAGGGACGAAGACGAGGTCGAGGTGGCCGGCCGTCTCGGAGTAGGACAGCCCATTCCTGGTGCCGCTGGCCAAGCGGGGCCGGCCGAAGTAGAGGGGGTGGGGCAGGACGGCGCTGAAAGCCACGCTCTCGCTGCGCTTCAGGTAGCCGAGGGCAACCGCGAGACCGAAGTGCCGGCCTAGCATTTGGCGGACCGCCCCCTCGAACCCCGGCCCGGGGTCGGCCTGGTAGCCGGCGTCAAACCGTCCCGCCTCCGCGAACTGGGTGAAGCTCCGGGATTCACGGAAGGACGAGGAGCCCAGCCCGTATAGACCGCTCAGGCTCAGCGCGGTCCGGCTCTCCGCCCCCGCCAGCCCGGGCAGGAGGCCCAGGATCAGAAGCCCAGCCGCGGCCGCCAATCGGCTCGGCAATGGGGTGTCCTCTCGGAAGCTCAGTTGACCCCTACCGCCGTCCAGGCCAGGGCCACCTGGAGGGCCTCCGGGCTCGCGGGGCCGTAGAGGTCCGCGGCAGCTTGCAGGGTCGCGGCGCGCGCATCCGCGAAGGTAGCAGTGGGCGTGAGGTAGGCCGTAAAGCCACGGTAAAAGATCTTCTCCGCCTTCTCGCGATTGGGACTCCCCAGGCCGCCCACCCCCATCCCCGAGGTGCGGTTCACGCCCCCCTCGATCAGGAGGTAGAAGGCCTGGTTGATGACGCCGTTGTTGTGGTGAGCCCCGCCCGAGTCGTTGGGGCCGTGGTAGAGCCGGGAGTAGTGGTCGGCGTCGCAACCGGTCTGGGGGTTGCAGAACTGCGAAGGGTTCTCCATCGAGCGCACCGCCGTCCGGGGAGGATCGAAATCGAAGGCCAAGTCCTCGCCCAGGAAGTAGTCCGCCAGGAGGCGTCCATTCCCCGGCCGCTGCTGGAAGAACTCGACCGAGGTGCCCATGATGTCGGAGAAGGCCTCGTTGAGGGCGGCTGTCTCTCCCACGTAAATGGCGGCCCAGGTGTACTGCGTGACGCCGTGGGTCATCTCGTGGGCCACCACGTCCAGGGCTCCCGAGAAAACCCCGTACGTCCCGTTTCCGTCTCCGTAGAACATGCTGTTGGTGAAGGGGTCCCAGAAGGAGTTGGCGAAGTCGGAGGCCGGGGAGAGCAGGTGGGTGATGCTGCGCATGGGGAGGTCCTGTCCGTCGATACCCCGCCGGCCGTGGCGCTTGAAGTAGTAGTCGTACGTCCAGCCCGCATAGGTGTGGGCATCCACCACGCCCCCGTCCGTCCACGTATTGTTCGTGCTGGTGGCAACGAAGGCGGGATCGATGACGGCCGTGGTGAGGAACAGATCGGCGGCGAGAAAGTTGAACTTCAGATCGTAGGTCGTCAAGGCCGGTGGGCGCAGCTGGTCGACGGCCCGGAAGGAGCCGCCCACCGCGTCCGCCGAGACCTTCTTCTTGTCGCCCCACACTCCCGTGCCCAAGCCCACCGCGGAAACGGTGGGCAGGTCGTCGTAGCGCCAGGCCACCTGCCCGGTATGGGCGTCGACAAAATAGCGATCGAGGTGGTGGTCGAACCGCACCCACAGCGTCCAGGCGAGGGCGGTGTGGCTGATGAGGGGGAGGAGCACCAGTTCGGGTTCGCCCACGGCCCGCGCGCCCTGTCCCCGATCGACCTCCGCCACGCGCACCGCCTGGTTCGGGGTGACCGCGGGCACGGTATCCACGGCGATCCCTTCCTGCAGGCGGCCGAAGACGGAGAGGGTTTCCCCTTGTTCGTCCACCTGCCGGACGAGCTGGGCGCCGAAGACGCGCACCCCCCCGATGCGCTGTTCGTACCGCCGGTGTTGCCGATTCGGAAAATCCGCGTCCGGCTGGACCGAGGCCAGGCGGAGGGCATCCTGTGCCTGGAGAGCGTCGATCCGGGCGCCCCAGATCCGCGCCTCGGGTCCGGTAACTGCGGCCACCCGCGATTCGTGGTGAAGGAGATCGTCGGGGGCGCTGGTGCCGCCCGCGAGGGACAAAATGAAGAGAAGGGGGGCGAAACGCAAAGACATGATGGCCTCCGGCCCGCCGGCCGCGATCCCGCCCGGACTATAGGGGTCGCCACCCAAGGGGTCAAGCACGCCGCGCGAGGTCCTCGCGGCGGGAGCCTCGGTGGGACGCCCCTGGCCCCCGACAGCCGCCGGCGCCAGTTGGGGCCGAAGCCCGGCTCTCGCGGGGAAGCGCCTCAAGATGTGGAACAACAACCCGACGCCGCGATCAAAGGAATGATCTTCCGGCCCGCGCTCGCGTTCAGGAAATGCTGCTCCTTGCTCGGCGGCAAACCCGCCGCTATACTCTCTGCATCAAGACCGATGTCCCCGCGTTGTCGAGGTTGGTAGGGCGCGCGCGAACGCTGCCTTTCAAAGGAGCGAGGCGCACGGGGTTCTTTGGCCCTGGCCTTCCTTCCCGCGCCGCGGGAGACCCGGACTAGAGGATGAGCGGCGGCCCTTGCGGTGGGCGAGCCTCACCGGCGCCCGCTCCGAAGTTCGGATAGGGAGGCCCGGGAGAGCGCTCGCCACGCAGGCGGGCGCAGACGTCCGGAGAGCGGGAGACAAGAGACCATGCGGTTCCTCCGCTACATAGCCAGGCACCTGAGGCACAGCTGGATTCGCACTGGAAGCACGGTGCTGGCGATGTCGGTGTGCATCTTTCTCTTTTGCACCCTCGAGACGCTGGTCGCCGCCATCAGTTGGAACCTAAAGAGCGCAAGCGCCTCCCGGCTGATCAGCCGGCATTCGGTGGGCCTTACCTTCAACCTCCCGCGCGCCTACAAGAGCCGGATCTCTGGTGTTCCCGGGGTGAAGGGCGTGGCTGGCTACAATTGGTTCGGCGGGTTCTTAGGCACGCCGCCTGACCCCAAGAAGTTCTTCCCCAACTTCGCGATCGAGGGGGAGGACTTCCTGGCCATGGACCCCGAGTACATCCTCACCCCCGAGGAGAAGCAGGCCTTCTTGAGCGATCGCCGGGGCTGCATCGTCGGGCCCGACACGGCCGAGAAGTTCGGCTGGAAGGTAGGGGACGTGATCCAGCTGACGAGCGTGATTCCCCCCTACCAGGTGGGCAAGCCGTTCGAGTTCGTGATCCGGGCGATCTTTCGCGTCGACAACGCCCGGTATCCGGGCACGAATGCGGGCGTGATGTTCTTTAACTACGAGTACCTCGACGAGGCAACCCGGGGCAAGGCCGGGATCAGCATGTACAAAATCCTCATCGAGACACCCGAGAAGGCGGGGGCCGTCTCCAAAGCGATCGATAGCCTGTTCGAGAACGCAGATCCTCCAACCCGCACCGAGACCGAGGCCGCCTTTCGCGCGGGGTTCATCGCGATGGCCGGCAACCTGGCCTTGCTCCTCCGGGCCATCGGCCTGGCGGTGAGCTTCACGATCCTGCTCGTGACCGCCAATACCATGAGCATGGCCGTGCGGGACCGCCGGACGGAGATCGCGGTTCTCAAGACCCTCGGGTTTCCGAGTCGGCTCGTGATGGGGCTCATCATGATAGAGGCCCTTTTGCTGGCCACCCTGGGCGGAGGCCTCGGCCTTTTGCTGAGCCGGCTCGCCATCCACGCGCTGCCCAAGCTCCCGTTCGTGGGTGACGCGGTGGCGGGGTTCCCGAACCTTGGGTTGTCCCCGACCGTGGGTGGCCTCGGGATCGGCATCGCCCTCCTTCTCGGGCTCCTGGCCGGCCTCGTGCCCGCGGTGGGCGCCTATCGCTCACGGATCGCCGATTCATTGAAGGGGATCTAGCGTGGCTCTCCCCGTTTCTTACAACGTCAGGAACCTGCGCGTGCGGTGGCGTACGAATCTGCTCGCCATCGCAGGGATCGCCCTGGTGGTGGCGGTGTTTGTCGTACTGCACGCGGTTTCGGCGGGGTTCCGGCTCGCCTTGAGGGCCACGGGGCGCTCCGACAATGCCATCGTGGTGCAGAAGGGAGCGACATCCGAGCTCACGTCGGGCTTCACCAGGGAGGATGCGGAGCGGATCCTGGTGGACAGCCGAGTGGCCCGCGGGAGCGATGGCGTGCCTCTGGCTTCTCCCGAGATCGTGGTGATCGCGAACCTCGCGCGGGTGGCCGATGGGAGCCTGACCAACGTCCTCTTCCGGGGGGTCACGACGCGCGCTTTCGACGTTCGGGGGGGAATCCGACTGACCTCGGGAAGGAAGTTCAAGCCCGGGCTCTACGAGCTCGTGGCCGGGGACAAGGCCCAGGCCCGCTACGGGCTGGGCCAGGGGAGCACGGTCAAGATCCAGAGGCACGATTGGACGGTGGTGGGCGTCTTCGCCTCCGAGGGCAGCGGTTTCGAGAGCGAGCTCTGGGGGGATGTGGACGTCATGGCCGGAGAGTTCCATCGCGAAGGCGGGTATCAGAGCCTCGTGCTTCGTCTCAAGGAGGCGACGAGCCTGCCCTCCCTAATGAAGGACATCGCGGACAACCCCGGAGTCCAGCTGGAGGCGAAGGAGGAGCGCCGGTTCTACGAGGACGAGGCGGGGCCGACGGCTAAGGCGATCATGGGTCTGGCCGTCTTTGTCGCGCTCATCATGGGCGTGGGCGCCGTCTTCGGGGCCATGAATACCATGTACGCGGTCGTGGCCTCGCGTACGCGCGAGATCGGGACCCTGCGCGCGCTGGGCTTCTCGCGGCGCGCGATCCTCCTGGCATTCGTCACCGAGTCCGCGTTTCTCGCGTTCGTAGGGGGCTGTCTGGGTTGCGTGCTGGCCCTTCCCGCCGACGGCCTGGCCACCGCCACCGGCGGGCCGAACTTCTCCGAGCTTGCCTTCGCTTTCCGGATTACCGCCGGAGCCGTCTCGTCTGGGCTCATTTTCGCGGTGGTCATGGGAATCTGCGGCGGGCTGCTGCCTTCGGTACGGGCGGCGCGGCTCCCGATCATCAATGCCCTTCGCGAGGCCTGACTTCCTCTCCGGCCTGCGATCGGGTTTTTCTCGCCTTGAACGCTCAGGCGGCCGGCTCGCGCCCGGGCCATGCAACCCCCCAGAGGTCGCTTAGAATAGACGCTCGAAACGACCGACGGGGGTGGGCATGTGGCTAGCGGCGGCCATCTGGTCCGGGCTCTGGTTGGCGGGCGGGGGTTCCTCGGCCGGGCCGCTGCGGGCGGTGCCGCGTGAGCAGCTCTGCATCACCAACGGCGTCATCACCACCAACGCGGAGGGGGCCCTTGTCGTCGACTCCGCGGAGATGAGGGCGGTGGTCGCGTCCGGGGCGGCGCGGACGGTAGAGGCACGCTTGCGCTACTTGGGCCCCACGAAGGAGGTCAAGAGACTGGCGTCCGGCGAGCTACGCCGCCAATTCGGATTCAAGTTGCGCGCCGCCAACACCTGCAACCTGGTCTACGTGATGTGGCATATCGAACCGGACACCAGGATTGCGGCTTCGGTCAAGAGCAATCCCGGCATGACGACGCACGCGCAGTGCGATGCGCACGGCTATCGCAATCTCAAGCCGTCGCAGCAATCCCCGGTCCCCGTCCTCCGCCCCCACGAATGGCACCGGTTGCGGGCAAGCCTGGCCGGGGAGAGCCTGACTGTGTGGGTTGATGGGACCACGGTTTGGCAAGGGAACATCGGGGCGGAGGGCCTGCCCTTTGATGGCCCGGTCGGGATGCGCTCCGACAACGGCCGCTTCGAGGTCGAACTGTTTCAGTCGGCGCCGGAGGGCGGGAGCTTCCATCCCGTCAACCCCTGCCAAGCCGATCCCGGGGAGAGTGAGTGAAGGGGCGACGGGCGATGGCTTCGCGCCGGGGATCGGCGAGCGGGCAGGAGAGACCTCCGGGACGCCATTGCCTCCCCTGGCCCGGTTCGGCCGTTCTCAAGTCAGGGAGGCCTTCCCCGGGGGGAGGGCGTATGGGCTCTAGGGCACGCTCGGGCCTCGGTGCGTTTGTCCTCCTTCTTGGACTCTTGCCACCGGCCGTACGTGCCGGGGAGCGGCCCAGCCTCGACTCCGTAGGAGACGCGCTCGGCCGCGTCCGGATGCTCCGTCAGACCGCCCTCTCGCCCGACGGGGAGTGGGTGGCCTGGGTCGAGGGCATGGAGGGGGAGGGCCTCGAGGGCCCTTCCACGATCCACCTCGGCCCGCGCGGAGGTGGCCCCATCCGCGCGATCAGCGTGGCCACGGATGGCCGGCCCCACCACGAACGCGGTGTCCGCTTCTCGCCTGACTCCCGCACCCTCGTCTTCCTCTCCGACGCCGAGCACGCCGGCCAGCTACAGCTCTACCTGGTTCCCGTAGCCGGCGGCCAGGGCCGGGCGCTCAGCCACGTATCGGGCCAGCTTGCCGATCCTTCGTGGTCACCGGACGGCCGGCGCCTGGCCGTCCTCTACGTCGCGGGCTCGACCCAACCCCGCGGCGCGCGGGTCCCCTACAAGCCGGACGCGGGGGTGGTTGAGGAGAAGGTGGAGGAGCAGCGCATCGCCATCGTCGACGTCGATACGGGCGCCCTGCGCGAGGTGAGTCCTCCCGACCTGTACGTCTATGACTACGACTGGTCGCCGGACGGAGGCCGGCTGGTCGCGGAAGCCGCGCGTGGGTCGGGCACCAACAACTACTGGACGGCCGAGCTTTTCTTGATCGAGGCAGACTCCGGGCAGACGAGGTCGATCTGGAAGCCGCCCTTGCAGATCGCCGTTCCCCGCTTCTCTCCCGACGGCAGCTCCGTGGTCGTCATCCACGGGCCGATGAGCGACGAGGGCGTGAACGGTGGGGATGTGTTCTCGGTGCCGGTGGGGGGCGGGGAACCCAAGAACCTCACCCCGGACCTGGCGGCCTCGGCGACCTGGCTCGGTTGCCTCCCGGGGGGCGAGATCCTTTTCACCGCGCAGGCGGACGGCGGCTTCGCGGTCGGCCGCGTCCGCCCCGGGCAGGCGGCCACGCTCGTGTGGCAGGGCCCCGAGGTCCTCTCGAGCCCGAGCTTGGACCGCGGGGGACGCATGGCTGTCGTCCGCCAGTCGTTCACGTTTCCGCCCGAGGTGTGGGCGGGGGAGACCGGGCGCTGGAAGCCCGTCACGCACGTTAACGGAGGCGCGAGGCCGCTGTGGGGTGAGGCAAAGAGCCTGCATTGGGAGTCCGATGGCTTCCGTGTCCAAGGTTGGCTCATCGCGCCCCCTGAGGTCGAGCCGGGCCGAAGCTACCCGATGGTGGTCTCCGTGCACGGGGGCCCGTCGGCGTCGGCGACCCCGTCGTGGCCGGTCCGGTGGACGGGGGTGCTTCCCGCCCAGGGCTACTACGTGTTCCTACCCAACCCCCGGGGCAGCTACGGCCAGGGCGAGGCCTTCACACGGGCCAACGTCAAAGACTTCGGTCACGGGGACCTGCGCGACGTGCTGCGGGGCGTGGACGCCGCGCTCCAGGCGGCCCCCATCGACGCGGGGCGGCTGGGCCTCATCGGCTGGAGCTACGGCGGTTACATGGCGATGTGGGCGGTGACGCAAACCGACCGGTTCAAGGCCGCGGTGGCGGGGGCGGGTATTGCGAATTGGCAGAGCTACTACGGGCAGAACCGGATCGATCGCTGGATGATCCCCTTCTTCGGGGCTTCTGTCTACGACGATCCCGCCGTGTACGCCCGCTCGTCGCCGATCACCTTCATCAAGAACGCGCGCACGCCCACGCTCGTCTTGCACGGCGACCGCGACTCGGAGGTGCCGACGCCCCAGGGCTACGAGTTCTGGCACGCGCTGAAGACGCTCGGGGTGCCGACCCAGCTCGTGATCTTCGAGAACGAGGGCCACGCGATCTCGAGCCCGGAGCACAAGAGGGATCTCCTAACCCGGGTCGTGGCCTGGTTCGACCACTACCTCGGGCCTTGAGGCTCAACCGTCGGGGCCCCAAGCCCTGGAAATGAGGAAAGAATCAGGGCCCGCACGTCGTCGAGAGGTTTCCTTCGAAGCGGACGTTCTGCGATGAGAAGTTAGGGGTTAGGGGCTCGGCTTGCTCCGCAGGCTCCGAAGAGCCCTCCACCCTTGGTGGGTGGAGGTCGCTTTTGGGGATCACCGAGCGGACCGGGGCCGGAGGTCCCGTGCCGCCCGTGGAGCCTGGTCAGTTTTTGCTCGGGGCCACGTAGTCCAGCGTCACTGATCGATATCCGAGATCCGCGGCTTCGGTGCAGCCGAGGGTGATCGTCGCTTCCGGCTGCTTCCAGACGATCTGCTCGGTCTTGACGTTGGTTTGCAAGTTGTTCCGATCGGAGGGGGCGGAATGCTTCTCGGTCAGGACCTTCTCCAGGTCGCTGCACGTCGTGAACCCCGCCTTGACCGCGGACAAGCGAACGCGGTCAAGCGCGTTTGACTCGAAGCCTAACAGGACCCGGAAGGTCATGCCGTTGATCTCGTAGGCGGGGATCGCTACGTCGGTCGCGCCCCCTGTCGGTGGGCCGAAATTCGCGGGCTGGGCCAGCCGCTGTGCTTCGGAAGGAAATGCCGCGAGCACTTCCGCCTTTGTCATGCCCCAGCGGGCCCCTCTCCACGCTGATGGAGGGGGCGGGACAGTGGTAGTCGTGGTGGTGGTGGCAATGGGTGCGGTGCTGGGCAAAGCCGGCTGCGTGGCGGCCGGCTTTGCCGTCTGCTCCTTGGGTCCACAGGCGGCGAGGACTACCGCGATGAGGACACTGGAAGAGATCGGGCAAAGGCGGCGGCCTCTAGGCCCGGGCGCCAAATGGGGAACGATCCTGGGGGGATTCGAACCATATTCCATTGTTCACCCTCCGGGGTCTGTACGGGCGGCATAGTCGTTCACGCGCGCTTTCGTTGCCCTGGCAGAGCCCATAGCCGACCCGTGAAGGGCATCTTGCCGTACATTATCCACCCGCTACCGTCACTCGCCTGCGTTTTTACAAAACTCGTCGTCGGCCAGGACTCGATCAGAGCGTTCAGACCCTCGTAGCTGGCAACCAGATCGCCGAGTGATCGGAGAGGAAACGGCACGAGCTTCAAGAATAAAGACTCAGGTGCGAGGTCAACAGAATTGGGGCCGTCGGCGACCTAACGCATTCGACCAATGTCACGCTGCCCCAGCACCTCCGGTTGGCAGTTCCGGACGCCTGCGAGGATGAATCGCCTCTACCCTCAATGGATTCTGAGGTGAGGTCGGAAGGAATTAACCCTGGTCACCGATGATGAGTTCGGCGCGGATTTCGTCCGGTGGCAAGAAGAACTCGGAGTCACCAACACGTCGTTGACGTGAACGCCGGGCAGGGTCGCCAAAGCCGACGGTATTCTTGGCACGTCTGCGCGATGAGCGCGGTGGCGAACTCTCTCCTGGTCTTTGGTATTAGAGTGCCCGCGCCGATCCAGCAGCCACCGTGCGCCGAGCCCGGCGCTCGCTGAGGAAGCCCTTCAGACCCGCGAGGACCGTCGCGAAGCCCAGTGGCGTGAAGCTCCTGCGGAAGAAACGCAGGAGGATCTGCTCGTGCGCCTTCTGCTGAAGCAGATAGCGGAAGAACCGCTTGCGCCCCAAAGGCGCCGAGTCGGGAAGGTTTGCGATGGTGTGTTGCAGCTCTGCGAAGGGCACCCCATTCTTGCCTGCGGTGTCGAACGCTTCGAACATCCGCCGGTAGGTGCGCTCGTTGTTCATCATCATCAACGCCTTAACCAGGCCCCCGTCCGCCAGGCGGGAGCGGCGAACCTGCGTCTCCGAGCTAGCGGCTCGGAACGACAGGGAAACCCGCTCGGTCTCGATATCTTGAGTCCGGTGGATCATGTCACCCCGCAGCAAGAGGAGGTCACCAGCGTCCAGCTCCGGTGCGTGCGCGAGCTGCTCGAGGTCCTTGTGCATCACGTGCTCCAAGCCAGTGTCGTCGAGGTAGACAAGCGTCCGGTCCCGGCTGGGGAAGAAGCGTGCCGCACCGCCGCGGACGAGCGTGCGGAAGGTTCCCGGACTCTCCTTCTCGAGCACATCGAAGGGGATGATGCACAGATTGGACTTGTCCCTCCTTGGCTTGTTGATGGGGATGTAGAAGTTCAGGTAGTCATAGTGGTTCTGGGTCTCAAAGAAACTCTCGTGGTCCTGGTGCCAAAAGGGCTTGAACCCGGGCCAGGCGAAGCGAGCGGTAGCGAAGTACACCGCGCCTAGGGGAAGGTCCACGTGCAGGCTTGTGCCCTGTGTGACGAGGGCGAGGACTTCTTGCACGCGTTCCCGGACGATCTGGTGGGCCTTCCCCGAGGCGCCGGACAGCTTCAGATTGCGATTGTCCGCGTTCACGGGCTGGCTCGCGAAGTCCTCTCGGCAGACCTGCAGCTCCGCTGGGGGCAGAAACGAGGGAATGAGGACGAAACCCCGAGTCTCAAGGTCCTTGAAATCGGATGCTCTCATGAAGCCTCCGCAATACCCCGAGTCACCGTCGCGGAGAGGGAGGCTCTGACGGCCGCTTCTTAGGGCTAAGGGGCGGCCAGAACTGTAGCCCACGGGACAGGTCGGCTGCAAGCTCACGGCGACCAGGGAGGAGCGGGCCGAGATGGGGCTGGAGATGGCGCGGCTGCGGAACTGAAGGGTGCGCCTCCCTCCATGCCGGCGGAGAATGGCAGGACCCGGAGCATGGCCAACGGCCACTTAACAAACGGCGTCGCCTGGGTTGGCAGAGCAACTGAGCCTACCAGTTGCGATTCCTTTTCCTTCCATGGGTTAGTGGCGCGGGGCCAGTTGGGCGTGGCGACCCTGGAGGGATTCGAACCCTCGATCTCCACCTTGAAAGGGTGGCGTGCTGGGCCTCTGCACCACAGGGTCAGCGACCTTCACATTACGCTGGAGCGCCGGCCGGATCAACCCTCTGGTTTTCCTTTGGAAGAGTGCCCTCCTTATA
>DATMML010000012.1 GCA_035570235.1 Vicinamibacteria bacterium
CACCCCGCCCCGCCGCTCCGGCCGCTCCCACCTCCACGGCCTCCGCGCCGCCGCCCCCGGTCGCCGCTTCCGCATCCCCTGCCCCCGCCGCCTCCCTCCCTGCCCCCGCCCCGCCTCAACCCCCGGTCGCGCCCGCGACACGGACCGTGGTGCGCGTCGCCCCCCAAGCCGAAGAATCAATGCGCAGCCCGGGAGGAAAGCCGGACGCTCGGGCCAACGAGACGCTGGTGGAGTCGTATGCCGAGGCCTCGTCCCAGCTCGGCGCTGCGATCACCGACCTCAGGGAGGAGCGTGACCTCGCCCGGCGCCGGCTCGAGGACCTGCAGCAGGCGCTCTTGGCCTCCCAGGACATCCTGGCCGGGAAGCCCCTTGAGTCGACCCTCAAGGGAGTGCTTTCCCGGATGGCGGACGTCACTCGGGTTTCGCAGGCGACCTTCCTCCTTCCCCAGAGCGGGGGGCGGGGTCTCCGCGCCGCGGCCCTCCTGGGCCTCCGCGACGAACCACTCTTGGCGGCCCCGGGAGCGCTGCGCCACGTGCTTGAGAGCGCACCCCTGGACGCCCCTCGCCTCCACGATGGGGCCGAGAACCTCGACCTCGGTCAGGCCCTCGACCGCGGGGAGCCCTCTTTCACCGCCGTCGTCAGCGTTCCCTTCCGCACGCCCCGCGGCCTGCAAGGCCTGGCCGCTCTCTACTACACCCCCGACGCCGTGCGGCCCGCGCCCGACACCCTCGCCCATCTCGGCGAAGTCGCGCGGGGCCTCTCCGCCTCCTTGGAGCTCGCGGCCACCCTGGAGACGGTGCGGGGAGCGGAGCGGGCCCTGGAGATGGCCCTCACCGGCACGGCGTCCCTTCGCGGCCTCGAAGACGTGGTCCGCTCGCTAGTAGAGCTCCGTGATCGTTTGGGGGAGATGAGACGTCGCCCCGACGCCCCACCCTGGTTCTTAGAGGAGTTCGCGCGCCTCGCCCCCTCTCTGGCCTCAGCACTCTCCTCGGGGCGCTCCCTCCTTGGCTTCAGCAAGGGCGAGATCGAGCGCGAGTCCATCCTGGTCGAGGATCTCCTCGCCGAGCTCCGCTCCGAACAGGTCACGGTCCGCATCGCCCCCGGAGCGGAATCGGTCTCCGGGGATCCCGCGCTGCTGCGGGTAGCGGTCCGGACCCTCCTCGACCACGTGTGCGGCCCGGGCGGCAACGTCCCCGTTGAGATCCGCGCCGAGACGGGGGGGGGTCGCGTGCTCCTGAGTGTGGGCTCGCCCACGCCGGCGGCGGGGACGACCAGCCCCCCCCCGGGGCTGGGGCTCAACCTGGCCCGCAGGATCGCCGAACTGCACGGGGGGAGCCTCGGGACCGAGAGCGTGCCCGGGGTGGAGGACTGGTTCGTTCTCAGCCTGTTTCCAGGCTGAACCTCAGTCCCGCGACTCTGGCTTCCGTCCCTCGGGGGGATGGGGTGGCGGCGCCTCCGTCTGGTCCCGCCGGATCCACGAGAAGAGCGAGAACGACGGCCGCTCGGGCTCCGCAGGCCCGGGTGCGGGGGCCGGCGCGGGCGGAGGTGATGCTTCCGGGTGAGCTTGGTGAGGGGGGGGCGCGCTCCCGGCTTCCGCGTGGGGATCGTGCTCGTGCTCCTCGTGGGAGAGAGTCTCTTCGCCCTCGTCGTGCTCGTCACCCTCATCCGCATCGGCATCGTCCGGGTGGGGCGAGGCGGCCGGGTCCATGAACGCGCCCGCGGCCAGCGTCGATGCTCCACGGGCCCGGCGTCCGCGACCTCGTCGTCGCCGCGGGTTCCGCGTGCCGTTGGAGGCCTCCGCGGCCTCCGCGGAGGGGGCGGCGGCGGCGAGCGCGGTGGGCGCTTCCGCCGGACGGGGCAGGCTCCCCACCGTGGGAGCCTCCATCCGGGCGGCGGCGGTGGCGGTGGAGGCGGCGCCGAGGTCCTCCACGATGTAGCTGCCCGACCTCTGGTCCCGCCGGAGAGTGACGATGCCGCGGCGTTGCCCGTCCTCCAGCAGATGGCTGAAGGTGCGGAAGCCGTAGTAGGTCTCGTTGAAGGAGGGCTTCTTCCGCTTCATGGTCTCCTTGACCATGGAGCCCCAGAGGATCTCCTTGTTCTCGCGCTGCAGGGCGAGAACGGAATCCACGAGGAGGGCAAAGCACTCCTGGACCTTTTCCGGCACGTTCGCGATCTGCGGGAGTGTACGCTGTTGTCCGCGGACGAGGTCCTCGTAGAAGATGAACTCGTCGCAGTTCTCGATGAGCAGGTCGGAGGTGGAGTTCTTGACCCCCAGGCCGATCACGTATTTGTTGTTTTCCTTGAGCTTCGAGACGAGAGGGGAGAAGTCGGAATCCCCCGAGGCCACCACGAAGCAGTTGATGTGCTCTTTCTGGAAGGACATGTCCATTGCGTCCACGACCAGACGGATATCCGCGGAGTTCTTGCCGCCCACCGATTTCTGGGGTACCTCGATCAGCTCGATGGCCGCCTCGTGGAAGCTGCGCTTGTAGTCGGAGTAGCGGCTCCAGTCGGCATAGGCCTTCTTGACTAGGAGCTTGCCCTTGTCGAGCAGCCGCTCCAGGACAAGGTTGATGTCGAACTTGCGGTAGTGGGCGTCACGGACGCCGATGGCGATGTTTTCGAAGTCGATGAATAGACCGAGTCGTTGCTCGTCCTGGGGATTGACTGCCAAACTTCCTCCTGAGGGGTCAAGGAAAAGACACCCGACCCGGACCCTGGGGTCCCGGGCGGGGGCGCCCGGGTTCAATACGCTCCCGGGGCCACGGGGGTAACCTGATGGTAGCACAGGTCTTGGGCCGACTCCAGCGGTTTTGGCGCGCTGCAAGCACACTGCTGGCCGCCGGTTGTGACGCGTGGCGGTTGGGCCGGGCCTTTGCGCGGGCTCGCGGCTCTCCCTCTCCCCTCCCTCGCAGGGGCAGGCAACCGCGCGCCTTACCGTTGGCCAGGTCGTACACTTAGCGGGACGGGGGCAATCGCAGAGGGTGGAGACGGAGCCGGAAGATCGGAGCACGCGGGGGCAAGGAGCGGAGCCTTTGCCTGGGGAGGCTCTGCTCTCGAAGAGCCCGGGGGAGGCGTGGGTATGAAGGCGTTCGAGATCCGCAAGACTTTCGGCCTGGACGCGCTCACCCCAACCGAGCGTGCGGATCCTAGCCCCGGTCCCGGCCACGTCCTCCTCCGGGTCCGGGCTGCTTCCCTCAACTATCGGGACCTCCTCATGGTCCAGGGTCTCTACAATCCCAAGCAGCCGCTGCCCCTCATCCCCCTCTCCGACGGCGTGGGAGAGGTGGTGCGGCTCGGCGATGGAGTGACCCGCGTGAAGGAGGGGGACCGCGTGGCGGGGACCTTCGCGCAGAAGTGGCTCGCTGGCGAGCCCACCCGGCAGAAGCTGCTCTCCACCCTGGGCGGCCCCCTCGACGGCATGCTCGCCGACCATATCGTCCTGCCCGAAGAAGGAGTGGTGCCGGTGCCCGCCCACCTCAGCGACGAAGAGGCGGCCACCCTCCCCTGCGCGGCGGTGACGGCATGGAGCGCCCTCGTGACCCAGGGGGGCCTCAAAGCCGGCGATACCCTGCTCGTCCTGGGCACAGGCGGGGTCTCCCTCTTCGCCCTTCAGTTCGCCCGCCTGCTGGGCGCGCGCGTGATCGTCACCTCCTCGAGCGACGAGAAGCTGGCCCGGGCGCGGGCCCTGGGCGCGTCGGAGCTCATCAATTACAAAGCCACGCCGGACTGGGAGAAGAAGGTGAAGGAGCTGACGGGGGGCGTGGGGACCGACCACGTGCTCGAGGTGGGTGGCTCCGGCACCCTCTCCCGCTCGCTCCGCTCAGTACGCATAGGCGGCCACATCAGCTTGATCGGCAACCTCACTGGCCTCACCGCCGATCTGAACCTGGCCCCGATCCTCATGCAAAATGTCCGCGTCCAGGGAGTGATGGTGGGGAGCCGGGAGACCTTCGAGGCCATGAACCGCGCCATCGCCTTCCACCAGCTGCGCCCGGTGCTGGATCGTGTGTTCCCGTTCGCGGAGGCCCGGGCCGCCCTGGAGTATCTGGCCGGGCAGGCTCACTTCGGCAAGATCGGCATCCGCATCTGAAGGCCATGAGGGGGCGGCTTCTCGGCCTGCTCGCGCTGGCCGTCTCTATCGGATGCCTTTTCTTCTGGACGGGGTGGTCGCAAGGTCCGCTCGTGGCCTTCCTCGGGGATAGCCTCACCTCCGGCTGGAAGCTGCCGCCCGATCAGGCCTATCCCGCGCGGGCGCAGCGGGCGCTGCGGGAGCGCGGGCGGCCCATACGCGTGCTGAACGCCGGGGTGAGCGGAGACACGGTGGCCCAGGGCGGGGAGCGCCTCGAGGGAGTGCTGCAGCTGCGGCCGGATGTCCTGGTGGTGGCCCTCGGGATCAACGATGGCCTGCGCGGGTTGCCCCTGGCCGCCGTCGAAACGAACCTCCGCGACATCGTGAGCCGCGCTCGAGGGAGAGGGGTGCACGTCCTCCTGGCCGGGATGCGCATCCCGCCCGGTCGCGACCCCGAGTACGCGCGGCGCTTCGGTGAAATTTACGAGCGGCTGGCCGCCGACTACCGCCTCCCGCTCGTGCCCTTCCTCTTGGAGGGGGTGGCCGGCCGGCCGGAGATGACCTTTCCCGAAGGGCTGCACCCCTCGGCCGTGGGCCAGGAGCGGGTGGCTACCAACCTTCTGCCCCACCTGGAGCTGCTGCTGGCCGAGGTCCGGGCCGGGAAGCGTCCCTGACGTGCGTGGATAGGGGCATTCGGTGCGTGGCATCGCGGCTTGACAAGGGGGGAGGGGCGAGAACACAATAGCGAAGAAAAAGCGAAGATGGGTTCCCCCCTCAAGATCGCCCTCCAGGACCTCCTCCGGGCGCGTCGCCTCCAAGAGGAGGCTCCGCCCCTGCGCGGCGAGGACCGCCGGCTCTCGCCCCTGCCCACCGGTATCCCAGCGATCGATGCCCTCCTCGGCGGTGGGTTCCCCCGCGGCCAGGTATCGGAAGCTTATGGCCCCGCCTCATCGGGGCGCACCGGTCTCGCCCTCGGCCTCCTCGCCCGCACCACGCGCCGGGGTGCGCTCGCGGCTTGGGTGGACCCGGAAGACCGCCTGGACCCCGCCTCCGCCGCTGCCACCGGCGTCGACCTCACGCGTTTGCTCTGGCTGCGCGGACAGCCGCGCACCTCCCGTGGACTGCCGGAAGCCGTCGCCGCCGTGGGCACGCTCCTGGGCTCCGGCCTCTTCGAGGCCGTGGTCCTGGACCTGGCGGGGGTTCCCGTGCCCGAGACGCGCCGCTTACCCGGCGCCACTTGGATCCGCCTGCAGCGGATGGTGGAGGAGACACCCACGGTTTTCATGCTCCTCGCCGATGCCCACACCGCCCGGGGCCCCGGCGGCGTCTCCCTGCGCCTCGAGCCCGCCGGTCCGCGCTGGTCCGGACCCCCCGGGCCGGGCCGCCTGCTCCGGGGCCTCGGCGCCCAGGCCCTGGCCGGGGGCTACGCCGTCCGTCGCACCGACCTCGAGCTGCAGGCGTTCAGTTGAGAGCCGCGGGAACGCTCCATGTACGGAGGACTTCATTCCCCACGGCCTCTTCCTTCCGACCACGCGCTCCTCGATCTCGCCCGTGAGTTCACGCCCCGGGTCGAGGCCCGGGGCCCCACGCCGGTGCTGCTCG
Source organism: Vicinamibacteria bacterium (assembly GCA_035570235.1). Lineage (NCBI taxonomy): Bacteria > Pseudomonadati > Acidobacteriota > Vicinamibacteria > Vicinamibacteria bacterium. Next base: position 5,676 of record DATMML010000012.1, read on the forward strand.
ACCTCCACGGCTTGGGCCGGGTCTGGCCCACGGTCGAGGGCCTCGGCCAAGCCCTGCTCCGCGCGGCATGCGAGAGGCGGCTCACGCCGCACGTCGCCCTGGCCTGGACCCGCGCCGCCGCCCTCATGGCGGCCCGAGGACGCGCGGGCCTGACCATCATCCCCGCTGGCCAGGAGGCCGCGGCCCTCGCTCCCTTGCCCCTCCTCCTCCTCGACCTCGACCCCCAACGCCAGGAACTCTTCCACCGCTGGGGCCTCCGTACCATCGGCGACCTGGCGGGGCTGCCCGCGGCGGGTCTCTCCAGCCGCCTGGGCCCCGACGGCCCCCGCCTCCGCCGTCTCGCCCGGGGGGAAGACGACGTGCCCCTCGTTCCCACCCCGCTTCCGGAGACCTTCGCTCTCACCCTGGACCTGGACTGGCCCGTGGACGGTCTAGAACCGCTCTCTTTCCTCCTCACCCGCGTCCTGGAGCCGCTCTGCCACGGCCTCGCTGCGCGCGGCCGCCGCGCCGCCGCCCTCACCCTCGACCTGCGGCTCGTGGACGGCTCGCTCCACTCCCGAACCTTGAAGCCCGCTGCCCCTTCGGTGGAACCGCGGACCTGGCGGACACTGATCCTCCTCGACCTCGAGGTCCATCCCCCGTCGGAAGCGGTCCAGACGATTACCGTGCGCGCGGAACCCACCCCCGCCCGCACCATCCAGTTCTCGCTCCTGGATCCCGCTCAGCCCTCCCCGGAGCGGTTGGCGGAAACGATGGCGCGTCTCCACGCCTGGACCACGGCCGGCCGCGGCGGGGCCGCCGCTCTGCTCGACACGCACCGGCCGGGGGCATTCGCGGTGGGGACGTTCCTGCCCGGTCCGGCCACGGGCGGGGCAACGGCCGGAGGTCCCTTGCGGGCGCGGGTTGCCTTGCGCGTCTTCCGCCCTCCCCTCCCCGCGAACGTTGTCCTGCGGGACGGCGCCCCCGGGTTTGTCTCCGCTCCTGGCGTCCGGGGGGCGGTCGTGGAGTGGGCCGGCCCCTGGCGTGCCTCCGGCGACTGGTGGGACGTGGCTTGGAGCCGTGAGGAATGGGACGTGGCCCTGGGGACGGGCGTCTATCGGATCTTCCGCGATCGGCTGCGCGAGGCCTGGTTCGTGGAGGGGGAGCTCGATTAGGTCCGGGTCGGCAGAGACGCCAGACCGTGCTCGCTCCCCAAGCTCATCTGGCCGCGGCCTTTCCCCCCGCGGACCCGCCCACACCCAACCGCCGGGCGAGAAGCGTGTCCAGGCTCAAGACGCCGGGGCCGTAGAGCGCGAGCCAGAGAAAGAAGAGCAGGAATACGAAGGAGGATATGTCGGTGGGACTGATCTCGCTCGCCGAGCTCCAAGATTCGACGAAGCGCTGCCGGTCCGCGGTGAGGAGGGCGACGACCATGGTGGAGGCCAGGCCCGCGGCCATCAGACGCGTGAGGAGGCCCAGGATCAGGCAGATCCCGCCCACGAACTCCAAGCTCGCCACGAAAGCGGCGTTGGCGACGGGGAAGGGGATGCCTAGCTCGGTGAAGAAGGTGACCGTGTTGTCGAAGTGCTCCCATTTCCCGTGGCCGGTCAGGTAGAAGGCCCACCCCACGACAAGGCGGGTGGCGAGAGGGGCCAGGAAGCCGAGGACGGCCGCAATGCTCAGTCCCAGGTTCGCGGCACGACGAACGACGGCAGAGGCGGGCATCTCGACCTCCAATCGACCGAACGAAGCGGCGCGACCACCACGACCGGGCCGCACAGGCACGATCATTTCGTGGTCGTCGGCCCGACATTCCCCGAAACGGGCCTCTAGATCCTACGTCAACCCGCCGCCGCGTGGAGCGGGGGAGCACGTCGCTTAAAGACGAGCAAGGGCCGGCACGGAAAGGCTACTCGGTCGGAAACCGCGCCCCGGGTAGGATAGATTTGCGAAGGAGAGGTACGAATGGAAAACGTCTCGAAGGCTCCCCGTGACTGGTTCCGGTGGCTCGTTTCCCTTTTCCTCCTCGTTCTAGCTGGAACTACTATCTACGACGTCCGAGAACTCCGCGAGCTTCGCGAGGAGCTGAAGCGACGCGAGACGCCTCGAATGGTGCCGTTGGCGGATGTCGGACGACGCTAGCCTTGTGCGGCGCGGATGATCCTGGACCCCGGGGGGCTTGTCCTTGCCGCTCGTCCCCTCGGCAGGTGGGCCCAACGATCGAAACCCACACAGAACAGCGGCGTGCCGTCCCGTCAGAAGCAGGTTGGCGTTGTAGGATAGTCTTCTCGGGTTTCGCAACCCAGGAGCTCATGCCCGCCACCCTTCCGAAGCGTCTCGCTATGGTTCTGCTCCTGGGGGGAGCCCTGGCCGGGTGCAGCAGGTTCAGGCACCCCGCGGAGGAGGAGCCGCTTCCCGTCAAGAAGGTCGAGGAGGAGATCATCGTGGCCGCCTGGGCCGAGCCGCCGCGGCTGCCCGCGGGGGGCGGTTCTGCCCAGCTCCTGGTGCGGGTGCAAAAGCGGGGGGGCGCGGCGTATCCGGGGGTGGAGGTGCGCTTCCGCGCGTCCACGGGGACGCTCTACTCGGGCGGCAACATTCTGGTCACGGACCGTCAGGGGGAGACCCGGGACCGCGTCACGACCCCGCGGACTGTCACCATCACGCTCAACGCGGGGGGGACACGCTACCGGTTCAAGGTGCCGGTGGGCGAGGCGTCCTCCCCCTAAGGGGACCCCTCCGTGCAGCCCCCGGACCCCGCACTTCTTCGCGACCTCGGCCGCATTCTGTCTCCCGACCGCGTCTTGGCCCGTCCCCTCGATCGCCTCGGGCGTTCCGCCGACGCCTCCATGTACCAGCTGATCCCGCAGGCCGTGGTGCGGCCCCGGGATCTCGCTGAGATCCGCGGCCTCTTCGACTATGCCCACGCCCACGGGCGGCGGCTCACGTTCCGGGCTGCCGGGACCTCGCTCTCGGGCCAGGCTCTGAGCGATGACCTGCTGCTGGAGCTTGCGCCCCACTGGCGGGCGGCCCGAGTCCTCGACCGCGGCCGTCGGGTCTGGACCCAACCGGGGGTGGTGGGCGGACACCTGAACCGCCTCCTTGCCCCGCACCGCGCGCGCATTGGTCCCGATCCGGCCTCTATCGATGCCGCCATGATGGGCGGGATCCTCGCCAACAACTCCTCGGGCATGTGTTGCGGCGTGGCCCAGAACAGTTACCACACCCTCGATTCCTTGGCCGTGTTGCTCGCGGACGGCACCTGGGTGGACACCGCGCGCAGCGACGCCGACGCCACGCTGCAGCGCGAGCGGCCCGCCCTCCACGCGGCCATCCGGCTCCTGCGCGACGAGGTGCGGGCCGACGCCCCCCTCGCCGCCCGCATCCGGGCCAAGTTCTCGCGGAAGAACACCACCGGCTACAGCTTGAACGCTCTCCTGGACTTCGACGCCCCCGCCGACATCCTGGCCCACCTCATGGTCGGCTCCGAGGGGACCCTGGCTTTCGTGGCCGAGATGACGCTCAAAACCGTGCCCGAGCCCCCGGCCCGGGCCACGGGCCTGCTTTATTTTGCCGATCTCAAGGAGGCGGGAGCCGCGGTGGCGCCGCTGGCGGCGGCGGGTGCGGATGCCCTTGAGATCATGGACGCCGCCTCCCTGCGCTCCCAGGCGGACGACCGGGCCTACCCGTTCCCGATCGGGGATCGCGTGGCCGCGCTGCTCACCGAGTTTCGCGCCGCCGACGAGGGAGAGCTGGAGACGGCGCTGGCCCGGGCCAAGTCCGCTCTGGCTCCTTTCAACCTGCTCGCTCCCTTTCGCTTCACCACCGACCCCGTCGAGCGGGAGCAGCATTGGCGCCTGCGCAAAGGCTTGGCCTCGCGGGTGGGGGCCCTCAGACCCTCCGGGACTTCCTTCCTGACCGAGGACGTGGCCGTGCCCACCGAGCGCCTGGCCGAGGCCATCGCCGATTGCCAGTCGCTCTTCGCTCGCCACGGCCTTCCCGACACCATCCTCTTCGGCCATGCCAAGGACGGAAACCTGCACTTCGTCATGGCCGAGGACTTGCGCCGTCCCGAAGCGGTGGAGCGCTATGGGCGCTTCTTGGAGGCCCTCGTGGACCTGGTGGTCGCCAAGTACGACGGGGCGATCAAGGCCGAGCACGGTTCGGGCCGGAACATGGCTCCCTTCGTGCGCCGGGAATGGGGCGACCGAGCCTACGGGGTGATGCGACGAATCAAGGCCCTGCTTGACCCGCACGGGATCCTGAACCCGGGAGTGGTCCTGAACGACGATCCCCGTGCCCACCTCCAGAATCTGAAGCCCATGCCCTCCATCTCGCTCCTGGCCGATCGCTGCATCGAGTGCGGCCTTTGCGAGCCCCGCTGCCCCTCTCGGGATCTCACCCTGACGCCGCGGCAACGGATCCGAGTGACGCGGGAGCTCGCGCGACTGGACGCCGAAGCCAGCCGGGAAGCGGGGGATCTCGCCTCCGCTCTGCGCGCCGACTTCGCTTACGAGGGAATCGCCAGCTGCGCGGGTGACTCCATGTGCCAGACCTCCTGCCCGGTCAAGATCGACACCGGCGCCCTCATCAAGGAGATCAAGGCCGCCGCCCAGCCCCCCTTTGCGCGTCGAGCCGCCACCTGGGCGGCCGGGCACTTCGGGCTCCTGGCTTCCCTCGCCCGCACCAGCCTCCGCGCGGGCCGCGCCCTGCGCTCGGTCCCCGGGGGCGGGCTCGCGCTCGAGGCCCTGACCGACCTGCTGCACCGCGGGCTGCCCTCGCTCGTGCCCAGGTTGGCCCCGGACCTCGAGCTGCCCCGCGCGGCGTCCGCTCTACCCGCCCTCCCGGGCCCCCGCGGCGGGCGGGCCGTCGTGTACTTCCCGAGTTGCCTCACGCGCATCCTGGGCGAGCTTCCTGGGGAGAACGCCCTCCCCCCCGCGCGCGCCGCCCTCGATGTCCTGCGCTGGGCAGGGGTGGACGTACGCTATCCCGATGGCATCGGCCGCCTCTGCTGCGGGCTGCCGTTTGCGGGCAAGGCGTTTCCGGAAGCGGCCCGGCGGGCCGGAGCGGAGACCGTGTCTGCCCTGTGGCGCGCGACTCACGAGGGCCGAGATGTGGTCGTGACCGACGCCTCGCCCTGCGCGGGGACCCTCCAGGAGCTGTCCGCAGGTCTCTTGAGGGAGAGCGGCCGGAGTCTCCGCGTCCAGGACTTCCCGACCTTCTGGGCCCGCGAGGTCCTGCCCGGCCGGTCCGCTCCCCCGCGGCTCTCCGGCTTCGCCGTCCTCCACCCCACCTGCACCCTCGTGCGGGTGGGTGGCCTGCCTGACCTGCTCAAGGTAGCCCGGGCCCACCGCGAGAGCGTGGTCGTCGCCGACGCGGCCGAATGCTGTGGCTTCGCGGGAGACCGTGGATACCTGGTGCCCGAGCTGACGCGGAGTGCCGCCGCCCGCGAGGCGGCGGAGGTGCGGGAATTGCTCGCGGCCAGAGGGGGCGGCCTCTACTCCACTTGTCGCACGTGCGAGATCGGGATGTCGCGGGCGGTGGGGCGTCCGTGTCGGTCCGTCCTCCACCTCGTTCACGAGGCCGTCTTTGGCGATTGACCGCGCCCCCGGGGGGTGTGCGCCTAGGGGGCCGAACGGCCCCGCACCCGGGGCGGCCTTCGGGAGGGCTCTCCGAGCCATCCCCGGGGACGAGCTGTGCGGGCGCGCGGCCTTCGGACCTCTCCCGCGGGACCGGGAGAGGGCTTAGTGCTCGGACGTGCGCGTCCCTGGGCCCCGTGGATCCTGCTTCTCGCGGCCGCGCTCCTCGCCGCTGGTCTCCTGAAGAGCTGGGGCGAGGGGAAGCTCCGGAACACGATCGAGACGGAGGCCGCGCGCTACGGGCTGGTCGCCCATGTGGAGGGCGTGCGCCTCGGGCTCTTCCCGCCCCTGCTCCTGAAGGATCTCTCCCTCCAGCGCGGTCGCTTGGCTCTCCGCGCTGAGAGCGTGGCCCTGAGCCTTCGTCTCGGGGCGGGCGGGATCCCCGTCCTCCGGCTTGCGATCGGTCCCGGGGGGGCGGCCTTGCCGGGGGGCCTCCGGGTCGAGGTGGAGCCGACGGTCTGGGAGGTGGCGCGGCGGACGGGCGCCAGCTCGGCAACTCTTAAGGAGCCGGTCGAAGGGCTCATCGTTTCCTATTTCGCAGAGCGGAAGCGAACGAACATTCGCCTTGACCACCTGCGCGTCTCAAGCGTGGCCCGTCTCCTGGTCAACGACGTCCCTACCGTCGACCTCGGTGCCGTCGATGGAGAAGTCAGCGTGGGCCCGGCGAAACCGGGCGAGATCACGGGCGACGGGCGGGTGGCGGCGGCGGGGGTTGCGGTTGCGGGGACGATCGTCCTCGCGGGGACCCTGGACGACCCCCGGCTCGGCCTCGACCTCCGCGTGGAAAGAGTGGACCTGGCCCGGCTGCTCGCGACCTCGGGCCTTGGCCTTCCCGCAGGCGCGGCGGACCTCGGCACCGTGGCCCTCCAAGCCCGCTTCACCGGCCGGCTCTCCGACCCCTCCTCCTTTGTCGTGAACCACCGACTGGACTTCGTGCCCCCGCGGACGCCCGTCCCCGCGGTGGAGCGGCTCAAGACCGACTTCATCCACGAGGTCGAGCTGCCCGACGGAACCCGGCGCGCGATCGAGGTTTCGCCCAGTTCGCTGGACTTCATTCCCCTGGGCGAGGTTCCGCCGCTCTTCGTGAGGGCGCTTCTCCTGGCCGAGGACGCCGGCTTCTTCGGCCATCGAGGCCTCGACCTCTCGGAGGTCCCGGTGGCCTTGGCCACGGACTGGGCACGGGGCTCGGCGGCGCGAGGGGCCTCCACCCTGACCCAGCAGCTCGCCAAGAACCTCTTCCTCTCCCGCGAGAAGAGCCTGGGTCGCAAGCTTCAGGAGCTCGCGCTCACCCTGCTCCTGGAGTCGGCCCTGGGCAAGAACCGGATCCTGGAGATCTACCAGAACATCATCGAGTGGGGTCCGGGGATCTACGGCCTGCGGCCGGCGGCGCGCCACTACTTCGGCAAGGAGCCGCGAGACCTCAGCGTCAAGGAGATGGCGTTCCTGGTGGCCTTGATCCCGGGGCCCATCAAATACCAACGCTCCCTCGCAGGGGGAGAGCTCTCGCCCGGCTTCGAACCTCTGGTCACCCACCTCCTGAGCAAACTCCGATCGGTGGAGGCGATCACGGATGAGGAGTACGAACAAGCCCGCGAGGAGAAACTCGTATTCCGCCGTCCCGAGATGCCCGGGCCCTAAGACCCGTTCCGGGTCCCCGCCCCGGACCGAAACCGGGGCGCGCTAGCCGCGCTTGGTGAGCGCTTCCACGGTCTGGCGGATGCCCGCCCGTCCAGCGGGGCCGAACCAGGCGTTCAGGAACTCGCCCGCACGGGCGGCCTCTTGCCCGATAATCTCGCGGATGGTCCCCTCGCGCAGGTAGGCCTTGGTCCGTCCCAGGGCGGTTGGGTCCTTCTCCGCGAACTCCTCCAGCCGCGCTAGGCACTGCCCCTCGAAGCCCACCTCCTCCAAGACCTCATGCACGAGGCCCACCGACCGCGCCTCCTCGTCCTTGAAGTTCTGGCCGAGGAGCGCCACGCGGGAGAGGGAGGCGGGGGGTACGGCGGCCTTGAGGAGGATGGCCACCGGCCAGGGAAGAGGGATCCCGACCCGCACCTCGTTGAGGCCGATCTGGGAGCCCAGCCGCAGGATCCGATGGTCGGCGGTGAGGGCGAGCACGCAACCCCCCGCCACCGCGTGCCCGCCGATGGCGGCGAGGAGCGGCTTGGGGAGGCTGAAGAGGGCCAGCGTGGCCTCCCCGAAAGTGACGAGGAAGCGCTCCATGCCCGGCCGGTCGTACTCGAAGAGGGTCACGAGGTCGAGGCCGGGGCAGAACATCTTGGGATGAGCGGAGGCCAGAAGCACCCCCCGGACCCCCGCGTCGCCGGCCAGCTCCCGGCAGGCCCGCAGGAGCTCTTCCACGAACGGCTCGTCGATGGCGTTGCCCCGTGGCTTGTCCATGCGCAGGACGACCAGGTGTCCTTGCCTTTCCACCCGAATCCCGCCCACCGCCGCCTCCTTTCCGCTCGCGAAGACGTGTGATTATCTCATCCCCAGAGCGGGAGCTGGACGGCGGGCGCGCGGGGAGCGGGCTCGACCGGGAACCCATCCTGAAGTCCGTGCTTCTCGCGGAGCCGCCCAATGCGGCCCCGGAGCCAATCGCGGTACCGCCCCTTCAAGTAGACGTGCCCGGCATAGGCCCGCTCGTAGGCCTCGAGGTGCTGGGGGAACGCTCCCGCTAGCCAGCGCAGGTACTTCTCCCGTGTGGGGGAGCGCAGGAAGAGGATGTTCCAGAACATCCGTTTCACCCCCGCCGCGGCCACCCGGCCGAGCAACTCGTCCAGGTCCGCTTCCCGGTCCGTGAGCAGGGGCAGGACGGGGGCGAGGGAGAGGCCGGCCACGATTCCCGCTTCCACCAAGCGGCGCAGGACCTCGATGCGCACCTCCGGGGGCGGGGCCCACGGCTCCAGGGCGCGCAGCAGCGGGGCGCGCGGCGAGATCAGGGAAACATGGACGGAGAGCGAGGAGCGTTCATGGATGCGGAGCAAGAGATCGAGGTCGCGGAGCACGAGCGCGCCCTTGGTGGTGATCGAGAGCCGCAGGCCACGCTGGCGGGCGACGAGCTCCAGGAAGCGCCGGGTGACCTTGAACTCCGCCTCGCCCGGCTGATAGGGATCGGTAGCGGTGCCCAGGGCGACGAGCTCACCCCGGCCGCGGACCACGCTCAGCCGCCTCGCGGTCTCAGTCTCCCCCCCCGACTTGGCGTAGACCGTGGAGTGGAACTCGTCCCCTCCCTTGATCCCCATGAACTCGTGGGTGTAGGCGGCGTAGCAGTAGCGGCAGCCCATGGCGCAGCCGCGATAAGGGTTGACCGTCCAGCGGAAGGGCATGCGCGGGGAGTCGCAGCGGTTCAGGAGGGACCGGGTCTCAAGCTCGCGGTAGGTCACCCCGCCGCGCTCGGAGAGCGCCTCCCGGCCCATGAGCGGAGCCAGATGAGGGGCGGGGATGCCAGGCTGGAACATACACGCGACTTTCGCCATATCTTCGCCACTGGGATACGTGCTGTCAAGGGCCCTCCTCGACACGCCCCAAGGATGCGTGGGATCCTCGGGTCCGGAGGAAAGCACGGCGAGCGGGCGCGCGACGGCGGCGGGGACGGCTACCTACGCTCGGAGATTCCCGGAGAGCGCGGCCCGGGGCCACTTCCGGGAGGCTCTCGGTCTCCATCTCTCCTCCGTCGGCCTCGGCACGTACCTGGGGCGAGCGGACGCGGCCGGCGATCAAGCCTACCGCGAGGCCATCGCGGCCGCGGTAGCGGGTGGGATCAACGTTCTCGATACCGCCGTCAACTACCGGGAAGAGCGCAGCGAGCGCGCGGTGGGCGCCGCTCTCGCGGACCTCGCCGCCGCGGGTTTTCCCCGCGAGGGGGTCGTGGTCGCGACGAAGGGAGGCTACGTTCCCGCGCGCGACCCCGAAAAGTACTTCGAGAAGCAGATCGTTGGGCGGGGACTCGCGCGGGCCGAGGATTTGGTGGCGGGCTGCCACTGCATGGCTCCGGGCTACCTGCGCCAGCAGTTGGACAGAAGCCTCGAGAACCTCGGTCTGGGCTCCGTCGACATCTACTATCTCCACAATCCCGAACAACAGCTCGACGAGGTGGAGCCCGCGATCTTCGGCGTGCGCATCCGGGCCGCTTTCGAAATGCTCGAGGAGGAGGTGGGGCGGGGCCGGGTCGGACACTACGGCACCGCGACCTGGAACGGGTACCGCATTCCCCCTGGCCCGCGCGCGCTGTCGCTGGAGGCCCTCGTGGCCCGGGCGCGCGAGGTGGCGGGCGAGAGCCACCACTTCCGCGTGGTCCAGCTCCCGTTCAACGTAGGGATGCCCGAGGCGCTCGTGGCCCGGACCCAGGTCGTGGCGGGCGCGACAGGCTCCCTTCTGGAGGCGGCGGCCGAGCTGGGGGCGATCGTGATCGGCAGCGCCCCCCTCCTCCAAGGCCGGCTGGCCCGCGGCCTGCCGGCTGGCCTGGCCGTGACCCCTGGCCTCGCGACCGATGCCCAACGGGCTCTCCAGATCGCCCGCTCTGCGCCCGGCCTCACCACCGCGCTCGTGGGAATGGCCCGCCTCTCCCACGTGCGCGAGAACCTAGCCGTCCTGGCCGTGCCTCCCCTGGCCCCCGCGGCCGTCGCCGGGCTTCTGCCCTCTCGCTAAAGCCTGGTGGGGGATGGCCGTATACTCTTGCTTGGGGTCGTTCCCATGCCCACCGCATCCCCACTCGGCGAGGTCCTCGCTCGTCACACCCGGGAGGGCGAGCTCTACTCGAAACTTGGCAACGACCGGGTGCGCTGCGTGGCCTGCGGCCACCGCTGCCTCATCCCTCCCGGCCAGCAGGGCATCTGCAAGGTGCGCTTCAACGAAGGGGGCACGCTGCAGGTGCCCCACGGCTACGTGGGGGCGCTCCAGCTCGACCCTGTGGAGAAGAAACCGTTCTTTCACGCCCTCCCCGGCTCCTCCGCCCTCTCTTTCGGCATGCTGGGATGCGACTACCACTGCGGCTACTGCTTCGTGCCCGGCACGGAGGTGGAAACGCGCGGGGGCCCGCGCATGATCGACGCGCTCTTCCGGGGCGGGGAAGCCGTCTTCGAGAGCGGCGGGGACGCGGTGGCCGTGCGTCCGGGCTTGGAGGTCCTGACTCACCGCGGGCGGTCGCGCCCGGTGCAGGGGGTCTTCCGGCACCACTACCGCGGACCACTCATGGCCATCCTTCCGCGGGGGGGCACCGAGATCCACGCCACTCCCGACCACGAGTTCCTGGTCTCGGCGCGCGCGGCCCGGGGCCTGCCCCCTCCCTCCTTCTTCATGCCCGCCTCTGCCCTGACCGCGGAGTTCGATCTCCTGGAGCCCTCCGCGGACGGCGCCTTCCGGACGCGGCCCATCGAGGACACCCGGATCCTGAGTTACGACGGTCCCGTCTACAACCTGGAAGTGGAGGAAGACCGCACCTACCTCGTGCAGGGGGCGGCTGTCCACAACTGCCAGAACTGGCTCACCTCGCAGGCGCTGCGCGACCCCAAGGCGGTCTCCCTCCCCGAGGAGGTCTCTCCCGCCGCGCTGGTGGCGCTGGCCCGAAAGCACGGAGCCCGCATCATGACCTCCACCTACAACGAGCCCCTCATCACGAGCGAATGGGCGGTCGAGATCTTCCGCGAGGCCAAGGCGGCGGGCCTCGTCTGCTCCTACGTCTCGAACGGCAACGCCACCCCGGAGGTCCTGGACTACATCCAGCCCTTCGTCTCCCTTTACAAGGTGGACCTGAAGAGCTTCCGCGACCGGCATTACCGGGAGCTCGGGGGGACCCTGGAGCGGGTGCTGTGGACGATCCGCGCCCTGCACGAGCGGGGCTTCTGGGTGGAGGTCGTCACCCTGACCGTCCCCGGCTTCAACGACTCGGATGAGGAGCTCGCCGAGATCGCCCGCTTCCTGGCCTCGGTCTCCCCCGACATCCCCTGGCACGTGACGGCGTTCCACCAGGACTACAAGATGACGGACCCGGAGAACACGGGGGTGGCCACTCTGCTACGCGCGGCCGAGATCGGGGTCCGGGAGGGCCTGCACTTCGTCTACGCGGGCAACTTGCCGGGCCGGGTCCGGAACTGGGAGAACACGTACTGTCCGGGCTGCTCGGCCCTGCTCATCGAGCGGTACGGGTTCCGCGTGCTCGCGAACCGGATCTCGCAGGGGCGCTGCCCCGACTGCGCACGGACGATCCCCGGCTTCTGGTCCGCCCCCGTCGCCTGAGGCCGACCCTACCTCTGGATCTTGGGCAGCGCGTCCCGGCAGGCCCGCTTGAGATCGCCTTGCTTCATCGCCGCGTCCATCTCCTCTTTTCCCAAGATAACGCCGTCGATGGTGGGAGCGCTTAGGCACCGCTTTAGGTCGGGGATCGCTTTGCTGGCCCCGGGGCCGAGGGAGCCGAGGGCGTTGGCCGCGGCCTCGCGCACCGAGTAATCCTTGTCCGTATCCAGGAGCCAAATGAGCGAGGGCACCGCCTCCGCTCCCAACAGGCTGGTGAGGGTTTGGAGGGAGCGAATGCGGGTGGCGGGGCTGCGGGCGCGGATGCCCTCGCTCGCCGCCTCGGCCTTGAGGGCCCGCTCCCGCTCCTTCTCCTGCTCCGCCTGCGCCTGGGCCAGCTGCTCCTCCGTGACCGCGTGGCCGGCCGCGATCGCCTTCTTCACGCGCTCGATGTTCTCCTTGAGGGTGGCCGCGTTGCGACCGGCCGCCTGGGCCTTGTCCAGGAAGGCCTGCGCCTGGGCCATGTCCTTCTTGAAGAAGTAGCACCAAGCGATCCCGTTGTAGGCCTCGCCCGCCGTCTTGGGGTCGATCTGGATGGAGCGGTTGAAGGCGGCGATCGAGTCGTCCCAGGTCTTGGTGTAGGAGTAGGCCCAGCCCAGCCCCAGAGCCGCCTGCGCGGCCTGCTCGCCCTTGGGGTCGATCTCGAGCGCCTTCTTGTAGGCGGCGATCGAGTCCGTGGCCTTGTTCATGTTGCGGTAGATCCAGCCCAGGTTCACGTAGGCAGCGGAGTCCTTGTAGCCGGGGGTGGCGATCACCTTCTTGAGCTCGGCGATGCCGGCGTCGTGCTGGCCGGTGATGCCCAGGACGAGCCCGTAGGTGGTGCGGTAGTCCAGGTTCTTGGGGTCGAGCTCCACCGCTTTCTTGTACTCCACCGCCGCGTCCTCCGACCGGTGGCTGAACTGGTAGGCCCGCCCCAGGAGGGCATGGGCCTCGGCCGTGCCCGGCGTCAGGTTGACCGCCCGCTCGAGGGGAGGAATGGCGCCCGCATAGTCGTTCTTCCGGAGGAGGATCCGCCCGAGCTCGAGCTGGGCCTCGCCGCTGCCCGGCATGTCGGTGGCGAGCCTCTGGGCCTCCACGAACGCGCCCTCCTTGTCGCCTTTGGCAATCTGGGCCTGGACGAGGGCCAGCCGCGCAGGCCCGTAGCCGGGATCGGTCTCGAGAGCTTTCTTGTAGGCGTTGACCGTCTGGTCGAGGTTGCCGTTGGCTTCGAAGATCTTGCCCACCGCGACCTGGACCAGGGGGCTGCGCGGGTTCAGGAAAGCGCCTTGCTGGGCCTGGGCGATGGCATCCGGCCAAGCCTTCGGGTTCTCGGCCAGGATCGCGGTCCCCAGCACTGCGAAGGCTTCTCCTGCCTTGGGGTCGACCTCGGTGGCCTTGCGGGCCTCGGCTACGGCCTCCGTCTTCTTGCCCTGGGCGAGAAGCGCGGAGGCCAGCCGGGTCCGGGCGAGAGTGAGCTTGGGGTCGAGCTCCAGGGCCTTGCGGAACGCAGCCCCCGCATCCTCCGCGCGGCCGAGGCCGAGCAGGGCCTCGCCCCGCGCCTCGTGGACGAGGGCGCTGGTGGGGGAGGCCGCCACCGCTTTGTCCGCGGTCTGGAGGGCGCTCGCCGCGTCCTGATTCCGCGCCTGGGCCCGGGCCAGGGCCGCGAGGGCGCTCGCGGTGGGAGAGGACTTCACCTGCTCGACGGCCTCGGTGGCGTGGGCGAGCGCGTCCTTGCCCGCCCCCCGCAGCAGGTCCATCCCCGCCCAGGCGGCCAGAACCTCGGCCCGGGCCGGCCCCGCCGGGCTCGCGTCCTTGGCGCGGGCCAGGGTCGCGGCCGCGTCGTCCAGGTTCCCGAGCCGCTCTTGCATCCGGGCCAGGGCGACGAAGGCCTCGCCGGAGGGGCTTTGCTCGGTGAGCTTGGTCAGGGTCTTGAGGGCGTCCTCAGGCTTGCCCTTTTGAAACTGCTCATCCGCCTTCGCCACCGCCTCGTCTAGCTTTCGGTCGGCAAGAACGGGGGCAGTCAGCAGGCCGAAGACGACGACCGAGGCGGCGACATATCTCATGAGGTGACTCCGTCTCCGTTTCATATTCATATTAGGGTAGCCGGGCACATTATAGCCGGGGCTCGGGGGGCGCACAGCCAAGGGGATCCAGAACGTGGTAGTGTAGGCTTATGGACACGCTTCACGGCTCTCCGCCCAGCCCACCGAGGGCCGCGAAGACCGTGAAAAAGGCGAGTGAGGTCGTTATGGAACCGCCGGGAAACTGTCAAGCCTGCCGCCGGGTCGCCACCGAGAGCATGCTGCGCTACCACCGGGGTGCCGACGTCGTGCACCACGAGAGCCTGCTCCAGTGCGACATCTGCGAGCGCTTCGCCTGCGCAGAGTGCCTGAAAGTCTATGACATCATCTCGGGCTACGACTTTCTCTGTCACCAGTGCGCGCACGAGCTGGGGGCGCCGGGCCCGCCGAGCGGGGGGCACTGACCGCGGCGTGACGGACTGTCCACATTTGGAGGGCTTCGGGGGGCATAAGTGGCACCGGGGGAACACCCGTGTGCACGCCCGTTCTTAAAGACAGCCCGGCCCCGCCCCTCAATTCGTTGAAAACAAAGCCCTTGACAAGTGTTAACACATCGTGGTGCAACCGGCATGGGGTTTGCTACGTCTAAGCCACTAAGAAGGCCATGAAAAAACGCATTCCTGGTGGCTAGTCCAACCTTTCAATCCCGCTAACAATCCTTCCCCCCCCAAAGAGGGGACCCTCCACAGCCGTGAAGAGGGGCGCCGCAAGGCGCCCCGCTTCTTTTTTAGGGAGTGCGCCGCGCCTCTGGGCCGCTCAGAGTCGATCGGCCTCTCACCCGATGACCAGGCTGCCGGACGACGCGGTCCCGTTGTTGCCCTTGTCGTCGGTGAATCCCACGCTGTACACCAGGGAGCGGCCCTTCTTGAGATCGCTGTTGAAGAAGCTGAACACGGTGTAGTCCTGGGTGTGCCCGGCCTCCAGCCGGTTGCCCCCGACGCTAAAAGCGGAGGGACCCTGCTCGGTCCTCTCCAGGAGAGTGCCGTCCGCTTCGAAGTAGTCCAGCCGAACGTAGTTCAGAGCGCAGCCCACACCCCCCGACTCCACCACGTGCAGGGTGTAGATGGTCTCGTTGTAGAAGCCGGGGTGATTCTTGTCGGGGGGCGGATTCACGATCTTGAGCTGGAAGTTGAGGATGGCGATGGTCACGACGGCGCGCGCGGGTGTGGGCGTGGGCGTGGCCACGGGGGTGGGCGAGGTCGTTTTCTTGCACGCGGGCAGGGCGAGGGCGAGGCCCAAGCCGATGACGAGCGCGCGGCGCGACCAAAGGACACCGTCTCCGGCGGACCGACCCGGCTGGCTCATGGCACCCCCCTGCACGCGGTTGATACCCCACCTCCGGTCCCCCGTCAAGGCATCGGCCCCGCACCCGCCCCGCGTTGTCCCGACGCCCGCCTCACTTAAGGAGGTACTCCTGCGCGAAGGCCACGGTGGCGTAGAACTGGAAGTCCGCGTTCTTCTTCTTTGCGAAGCCGTGCCCTTCGTCCTTGGCCAGCAGGTACCAGACCGGGGTTCCGTTCTTACGGACCGTGGCCACCATCTGCTCTCCCTCCTGAAAAGGAACCCGCGGATCGTTCTTGCCCGCCACCACGAAGAGCGGCTTGGTGATCTTCTGGGCCTGGTTCAAGGGCGAGATCCCGAGCAGGAACGCGCGCATCTTGGGGTCGCGCTCGTCCCCGTATTCGACCCGGCGCAGGTCGCGCCGGTAGGCCTCCGTGCGCTCCAGGAAGGACACGAAGTTGGAGATGCCCACTACGTCCACCGAGCATCGGATGCGGTTGTCGTAGTGGGTGGCCACGGCCAGGGTCATGTAGCCGCCGTAGCTGCCGCCCGTGACCAGGACCCGGTCGGAATCGAGGTCCGGCCGGGTCTTGATCCATTCAAGGAGGGCACCGATGTCCTTGACCGAGTCCTCGCGAGCGTAGCCGTCGTCCAATTTCAGGAAGGTCTTGCCGTAGCCGGAGGACCCGCGCACGTTGGGGGTGATGAGGGCCAGGCCCAGCTCGTCGACGTAGTAGTTGAACCGCCCCAGAAAGCCGGGGCGGGCCTGGCCTTCGGGCCCGCCGTGGATGCTGATCACGACCGGCCGCCGCCCCGGGAAGCGGGCGGGGGGCCGATAGAGGAACCCGGAGATGCTGCGGCCGTCGAAGCTTGTCCAGCGGATGAGCTCCGGATCGGCCAGGCCGGCGACCACGATCCCGCCCGTCTCGCTCTCCGTCCAGCGCTCGAGGGCCCCCGTCGTAGCATCCAATGAGTAGGCGTCGGCCGGTGAGCGGACGCCGCTCAGCGTGAAGGCGAGGTCTTTCCCGTTCGCGTGCCAGCGCAGGGCGCCGATGAGCCCGACGGGCAACTTGGGGGCCGGCCTCTCCTTGGCGGTCGCGGTGTCGAGCAGGCGCAGGACATCCACCCCGCCCTCGTTGGTCACGAAGGCGAGGATCCGGCCGTCGGGGGACAGGTCGAACGCGTCCACGTCCCAGGGAACGGTGGAGAGGTAGGTGTGGGCGCCGCTCGCGAGGTCGACGCGGGTCAGGCGGTGGAACTCCGACTCCCGGTCGGTGGTGACGTAGAGGCTCTTCCCGTCCGCAGAGAATCGTCCTCCCGCGTAGTCAACGCTATCCCCGGCCCTTTTGGGGGTGAGGAGCTTTTGCTCCCCCGTGACCGAATCCACGAGCCACAGGTAGCTCTCGTTGGCGGAGATCCCCTGAAGCACAAGGATGGTGCGGTCGTCGGGAGACCAGTCGAGGGGGTGCCACCCCCCGCCCTCCAGCTGCGCGAGAAGGTGATCGCTCTTCGGGTCCCGGGGGTCGATGACATATAGGTCGCGGTCCTTCCCGTTCCGGCGGGTGGAACCGTAGACCATCCGGTCCCCCGTGTGCGAGAAGGGCCCGAGGCCGTTCTGGGAGCTTCCGTCCGTGAGGAGGGTGATCGTCCCCGTGGCCAGATCGTAGCGGTAGAGCTGGCTGAACTCGTTGCCCCCCGTGTCCTTGGCAAAGACGAAGTAGGAGTCGGCGTGGCGTGGGTAGGCGGCGGCGAGCACGCGGTCGGGGAAGAACGTCAGCTGGGTCCGGTCCCCCCCCGGGAAGCGCACGCGGTGCACCTGATTGGTGTCGCCGAAGCGGGTGGTGATGAGCATCTCCCGTTTGGTGGGATGCCAGCTCTGGACGAAAGCCGCGCGGGACTCCGTGTAGCGGTCGACCGTGGCCGCGAGCCCGGCCGGGATGGGCGGGATGCCTTCCGTGACCAGGGCCGCGTCGGGGGCAATGGCGGGCGTCTGGGCGGGAAGGGGGGGAGCCCCCAGAAGCAGGATCGGGATCAGGAAGCGTGGATTCATGACAAAGGCTCCTTTTCGGGGCGATGGCCTCCAGCGATTATGTTACCCGCTCCGGGCGGGCGGGGGCGGCCTTGGCCCGGGCGCGCAGGGCCAAGGCCTCTTCCACGGCCAGGCGTGGGTTTACCACTCCCCAGCCCTGCCGGTCCACCTCCACCGTGGCCATGCGTCGGGCGGTGCGGATCAGGATGAGCTTCGTCTGCTGGGGCGTTATCTGGGGGTTGGCCTCAATCATCTGGGCGGCGATGGAGGAGACGATGGGGGCCGCGAAGCTCGTTCCGTCCACGTGCTTGTAGTGCCCCGAGATCACACGGTTGTCCCGGAGCTTCAGCTCCACGAGCTGTCGGATAAGGGCGGGCTCGAGGTGGAGGGCGGCTTCGAGGGCGGCGTCCACTCCCGGGTGGGCGGCGATCGTGGCCGGCAGCGCGGCGTCGGGAGTGGCGGCCAGGAGGGAGAGCAGCGCGGCCTGGGCGGCGGTAGGGGTGCCGGGCAGGATGGGTGCGGCCACCCAGATCCCGGGCGCGATCACCTCCGGCTTCTGCAGCCCATCAACCGTCGGCCCGTAGCTGGAGTGGTACATCTGGTAGCCGGAGAAAGCGAGGCGGTTCTTGTCGTCGAGGCCGCCCACGGTCAAGACCGAGGGGGCGGAGCCGGGGGGGATCACGGCGTGGCGGGGGTGGTTTCCCAGGTTGCCCGCGGCGGCACAGACCAGGATTCCCTCCCGGGTGGCCCGGTCCGCGGCCTGGCTGAGGCCGTCCTTGAGGTAGGAGGCTTCGTAATCGCCCCCGCAGCTCACGTTCACGATCCGGATGTCGTAGCGCGTGCGATTGCGGATCACCCACTCCAGCCCGCGTCGGATGTCGTCGTGCACGATGCGACGGGCGCTGCCCACCTTGACCAAGACCAGCCGGGCCTCGGAGGCCAGCCCCCGGTAGAGCCAGCCCGAGAGGCAACCGTTCCCACAGGCCACGACCGAGGTCATCATCCCGTGCCAGCTGGACTCGTCGGGGGTCTCAAGGTCGGTGCGCCGGGCCCGGGGGTTGTTCACGTCCAGGTAGCGCCGGATGCGGTCGGAAGGCCGGGTCAGGTCGGGGTGGGCGTAGAAGCCGGAGTCGAGGAAGGCGATGGTGACGCCGCGTCCCGTGAACCGGTCGGAGGCCCCCAGGCGGACAGGGGTGGGGAGGATGGGGCAGGTGCCTCGGTCGAAAGCGGGGTAGTGGGCGCGGGCCTCCTCCGTCGCCTCCGAGAAGCGCCGCGCGCAGTCGCGGCAGATGCGGTCCGCGCCGGGGTGCCACCACGGGTTGTTGGCGAGGATGAGGAGCAGGACCTGCGGGTCCAGGTCCCCCACCCCCCCCTCCCCGCCTAGGTCGGAAAGGCAGAGGGCGCAGGGGGAGCTCCTTGTGGCCGGGGCCGGCTCCATGAGCCCCCGAGTATAATGCCCGCGGAGGTCATCCTTCTCATGGACCTGGTGGCAATCCAGAAAGCCCTGACCGAGGAGCGGCTGGATGGCTGGCTCCTCTACGACTTTCGGGGCTCCAACCCCATCGCGCGGGCGGTGATCGGCTTTGACGAGAAGCAGATCGGCACCCGGCGCTGGTTCTACCTCATCCCCCGCACGGGGGAGCCGGTGGCCATCCTCCACGTGATCGAGCCCCACGCCCTCAAGGGGGCGCCGGGGAGGAGCGTTCTCTACCGCTCCTGGCAGGAGCTCGAGTCCTTGCTGGCCTCCCACCTCAAGGGGTTAAAGCGCGTGGCCATGGAGTACAGCCCGGGCGCGGCCATCCCCTACGTGGGCCGGGTGGACGCGGGGACGATCGAGATGGTGCGGGCGGCGGGGCCGGAGGTCGTGAGCTCCGCCGACCTCGTCCAGGTCTTCGAGGCCCGCTGGACGCCCGCGCAGAAGGGGCTCCACGATCAAGCCGCCCGCGACACCCTGCTCGCCAAGGATGAGGCTTTCCGGTTGATCCAGGATCGGTTGGCCTCCGGTCGGTCTCTGAAGGAGAGCGAAGTCCAGGCCTTCATCCAGGCCCGTTTCGAGGCCCGCCACCTCTTCACCCACCACCCCTGCATCGTGGCCGTGAACGAGCACGCCTCCGACCCCCACTTCGAGACCGCCTCCGGCCCCGACGACCGCGAGATCAAGAAGGGGGACCTGGTCCTCATCGACCTCTGGGCCAAAGTGGCCAACGACCCCCGGGCCGTATACTACGACGCCACCTGGATGGGCTACTGCGGGAAAGACGTGCCCGCGCGGATGCGTGAGGTCTGGGAGGCGGTGAAGGGGGCCCGGGACGCGGCGGTGACCTTCGTGATGGACTCCGTCAAGGCCGGGCGCACGATCCACGGCTACGAGGTGGACGACGTCTCGCGCCGCTACATCGAGGCCCGCGACTTCGGCCCCTACTTCCTCCATCGCACCGGCCACTCTATCGGCTACGAGGTCCACGGCAACGGGGTCAACATCGACAACCTGGAGACGCGAGACCAGCGCACGATCATCCCCGGCGTCTGCTTCTCGATCGAGCCCGGGGTCTACCTTCCGGAGTTCGGGGTGCGCAGCGAGATCGACATGTACGTGGGCGAGGGCCAGGCCGAGGTCACGGGCGACATTCAGCGCGAGCTCTTGCTCCTGGCCTGAGGCGCGCCCGGGCGGGCGGGCCCGGCCGTGAGATAATCCCCGCATGAAGACCCGAATCCTTGGGCGCACCGGTCTCGCCGTCTCCGAGATTGGCTATGGGGCCTGGGGGATCGGGGGCGGCATGTGGGTCGGGGCCAAGGAGGACGAGAGCCTCCGCGCCCTGCACCACGCCATCGACCGGGGCGTCAACTTCATCGACACCGCGATCGTATACGGGGAGGGGCAGAGCGAACGCCTCGTGGGCCAGCTGCTGCGCGAGCGGAGCGAGACCATCTGGGTGGCGACCAAGATCCCGCCCAAGAACCTGATCTGGCCGGCGGCCCAGGGGGTGCGGGTCTCCCAGGTGTTCCCGGGCGACCACATCCTCCGCTCCTGCGAGAAGAGCCTGCGCAACCTCGGCCGCGACTCGGTGGATCTCCTCCAGCTCCACGTCTGGCGGGACGAGTTCCTGGACCAAGACGGCTGGAAGGACGAGTTTCTCTCCTTGCGGCAGTCGGGCAAGGCACGCTTCCTGGGAATCTCCATCAATGACCACGACCCCGGCTCCGCCCTGCGCGCGGTGGCCTCCGGCCTCTTCGACGCCGTGCAGGTCATCTACAACATCTTCGACCCCACGCCCGCGGAAGCCCTTTTCCCGGCCTGCCGGAAGCACGGGGTGGGGGTGCTGGCCCGGGTACCCCTGGACGAGGGGGGGCTGACCGGCACTATCACCCCCAAGACCGTGTTCCCGGAGGGGGACTTCCGCCGCGACTATTTCCGCGGCGCCCGCCGGCGGGAGGTGTTCGAGCGGGGGGAGGCCCTGAAGACGCTGCTCGACGGGGAGGCAAAAACGCTCCCCGAGTTGGCCCTGCGCTTCTGCCTCAGCCCGGAGGCGGTGTCGACCGTGATCCCGGGCATGCGGCGGGTGAGCACGGTGGATGCGAACGTCGCCGTCTCCGACGGCCGCCCGCTCTCCCCCGCGCTTCTGGGCCGCCTGCGGACGCATGCCTGGCCCCGCAACTTCTACGCGGACTGAAGCCCGGCTCTAGTCCCCGAGCCCGGAGGAGAGCGCGGTCTCGGGCCTGATGAAGCTGAAGGCGCCGGCCTCTTGGTGGATGGCTTCCACCGCCTCCACCCCAATCTGTTCCGCGGCTCGCAGTCCCTCCCGCACCTGGTCGGTGTGGGAGACGGTGCTGTTGTCGCAGCAGAGGGCCACCGGCACCCCCGCCTCCAGGAAGGCGTGGATCGGGTGTCGGGCCCCCGCGGGCACCGCCCCCGTGTGGTAGTTGCTGGAGAGGCAGCACTCGACCGCGATCCGATCCCGAGCCAGGCGCCGGAGCAGCTCCTTGTCTTTCGCGGCCGCGCAGCCGTGGCCGATGCGGTTCGCCCCCAGCTCGTCCACGGCCTGCCAGACGTACTCCGCCCCCGCATCCTCCCCCGCGTGGGCGGTGAGGCCCAGGTGACCCAGGCGGGCGATCTCGTACGCGCTGCGGAAGAGCCGGGGGGGATTGCCCCGCTCCGGTCCCGCGATGTCGAAGCCCACCACCCCCGTCCGCTCGTGGAGGTGTTGGGCCTCGGCCAGGGCCTGGCGGGCCAAGATCTTGGCGATGTGGGGTCCGTGCTGGCGCATCGCGATCACTACCATCCCCAGCTTCATCTGGGGGTGACGCTTCCGCGCGTGGTTCATGCCGGAAAGGGCGGAGCGGATGGACTGCCGGGGGGTGAGGCCGGCGTAGGTGTGGATGACGGGGGAGTAGCGGAGCTCAAGGGTCACCACCCCCGCCGCCGCCGCCGCGTCCACGATGGCCTCCGTGACCCTGCTGATGTTCTCGTAGAACTGGGTCACCCAGAGGGGGTAGTGCATCTTGTCCAAATAGGCGAGGAGGGTGCCCTCCTCCCCCTCCTGGATCTCCAGGTGGCGGCGCATCTCCTCCAGGCTGTCCACCGGGTTGAGGCGGTAGTGCCGCATCAGCTCCCAGGTGACCTCGGCGGGGATCGAGCCGTCGACATGCTGGTGGAGTTCGATCTTGGGGAGGGCCCGCAAACGGGCCTCGAGGTCCGGCATGACGGGGCGGGATCGTATCACGTGGACCGCAGCAGCGGTCGGGTCAGGCAGGTCGGGCCACCGTTTCCCTTCCGTGAGATCTCGTCTCCCTCGTACTCCTCCACCGAGCACCCGAACGCCTCCAGGCGCCGGCGGGTGAGGGGCAGGCCGCTCAACATCACCACCCCGCGCGGGACCACGGCCAGGACGTTGCAAGCCATGGCCGGGTACTCCTCCTCCGCCACGTCCACGAGCTCGATCCCCCGCGAGCCGAGCAGCTCGAAGAGGGGGACCGGAAGGAGCCGGCGGTAGACGAGGGCCAAGTCCTCGTCCAGGGGGCTGATGATGGAGAGCAGGTGGAGAAGGCCCTGGGGCCCGTCCGCGTGGGGCATGTGCACGTCGATGACCTGGATACCCAGGGGGCGGAGGAGCGACCTCAGCTGGGCGACCCCCGCCCCGTTGGTGCGGAAGCCGCGGCCCACCACCAGCGTCTTTTGGTCGAGCCACAGCATGTCCCCGCCCTCTGCGGTTCCCTCCCCGTCCACGAAACCCAAGAGGGGCACCCCCCAGGAGGCCAGGGCCGCGGCCAGGGCCGGGCCCTCGCCCCGACGATCCGGCTTGCCCATCCGGAAAACCACCGCTCCCTCTTCGGTCACGAGCCCGGCGTCGTGGGCGTACAGAGAGTCGAGGGTGGTGCCCTCGCCTTTGGGCAGGTACAGCACCTCCGCCCCCGCGGCGGCGAGGAGGGCGACGAGGAGGTCGTGCTCCTGGTTTGCGCGCTCGAGGTCGGGAGGGGCGGTGAAGCCCAGCCGCTGCCACTCCGCGGCGATCCGCGCCGGGGAGCCAAACGCGTCCTCCGGCCTCTTCACGATCACACGGCGCAGGGGTGCGACCATGCTCTGCGCGCCAAAGGCCCCCACGTGCGCCTAGGGAACGCCCACCGGGGTGTTCTCCCGCTCCGCGGCTTTGGCCCCGGCGCCCTCGCGCCGGCCCAGGGTTCCTGCCTCGAGCCAGGCGTGGCGGCCGGCCAGGACCTCGGTGGCTACCCGGCGGCGACGGGGGTCGTCGTTGCTCCAAAGGCCGAGGAAGAAGCTCTTCACGCGTCTCCGCGCCATGCGACAGAAGAGGTCCGCCATCTCCCGGGCCCCCTCCGCCTCCGGATGGCCCGCCGCCCCCAGGGCATGCGCCCGCGCGACGGACGCCCCCATGGCGAAGAGCTCGTTGGCCACGTCCACTAGGCGAAAGAGGAAGGCCTGCCTGTGCTGCAAGCCCGCTCGGTACACCGCCATCCCGTGGAAGCTCTCCCGGGCCAGCTTCCGGCAGCTCCGCTCCAGAAATCGCAGGTGGGGGGCCAGAGGCCCGAAGGCGGAGTAGCGCGGCCACCGTCCCCAGCCCAGCCAGCGGCTCGGGTACCACCACGCGTAGAAGGCCGCCATCTTGGGCAGCGCAGCCAGCCGGGAGGAAAGGCTCTGCTCGGGATCGGCGAGGGCGCCCGCCAACTGGAGGTGGCGGTCCACCGCCTCCCGGGCCATGAAGAGGTGCATGATCTCGCTGCTGCCCTCGAAGATCTTGTTGATGCGGTAGTCGCGCATCATGCGCTCCACCCCGATCGGCTCCTCCCCGCGGTTGGCGAGCGAGCGCTCGGTCTCGTAGCCGCGCCCGCCCCGGATCTGCATGGTGTCGTCCACGATCTCCCAGCAGCGGTCGGTGTTCCACTCCTTGGCCGCGGCCGCCTCCAGCCGGATGTCGTGCCCGCCCCGGTCCGACATCTCGGCGGCCAGGCTCGCCACCGACTCCATGGCGAAGGTGTGGGCGGCCATGGCCGCCAGCTTGTGGGCGATGGCCTCATGCTGGCCCACCGGCTTGCCCCACTGCACGCGCTCCTGGGCCCAGCGCCGGCAAATCTCCAGGCAGGCCTTGGCGGTCCCGACCGAGCTGTTGGGGATGGAGAGACGACCGTCGTTCAGGGTGGTGAGGGCGACCTTGAGCCCCCGGCCCTCCGCTCCGATCAGGTTCGCGGCCGGCACCCGCACGTTCTTGAAGCTGATGACCGCGTTGGCGAGGGCCTTGAGGCCCATGAAGTGGCAGCGGTGCTCGACCTTTACCCCCGGCCAATCCGTCTCCACCACGAAAGCGCTGATTTTCCGGGTGCGCGGATCCGCGGCCATGACTACCAGGAGCCGGGCGAGGGTGCCGTTGGTGCACCAGAGCTTGGTGCCGTTCAGGAGGTAGGCGTCGCCGTCCGGGGTTCTCTCCGCGGTGGTGGCGAGCCGGGCGGGATCGGAGCCCACGTTGATCTCGGTCAAGGCGAAGGCCGAGATTTCCCCCGCCGCGCACCGGGGCAGGTATTTCTTCTTTTGCTCCTCGGTCCCGAAGAGCTTCAGGGGCTGGGGGACGCCGATCGACTGGTGCGCCGAGAGCAGGGCCCCAAGATTTCCGTCCGCACTCCCCAGGAGCAGCATGATCTTGTTGTATTCGGCGTTGCTGAAGCCCAGGCCCCCGTACGGCTTGGGGATCTTCATGCCGAAGGCACCCAGCCTCCGGAGCCCGTCCAGGACCTCCGGCGGATACTCTCCGCTCGCGTCGATGGCCACGGAGTCGACGCGGGTGCGCAGGAACTCCGAGAAGGCAAGGTAGAAGGCCTTGAACTCGGGCCGCTCCTCCCCGGCTAGGGGGAAGGGGTGGATGAGGTCCAAGCGGAAGTTACCCAGAAACAGCTCGCGCATGAAACTGGGCCGCTCCCACTCCACCTGGCGGGAGGCTTCCGCCACCCTCCGGGACTCCCGCTCGGTGACCTCAGACGTGGTCATGGACCGCCTCCCGTCCATTGAATTGTAACCCCCCCCGCCGGTGGACCAGGGATGCGCGCGGTCCCACGGAGGCCGGCCGCCCGGTTACGATGGCGAGCGAGTGGCCAGCTGGCCGCGAGGAGGCGACCCTGGATCTCGACCCCAAGCTGCTCCGCCGCGCCGCCGCCCACCTTCGGCGCCGCGATCCCGTCCTGGCCCGGATCATCGCGGAGGTTGGCCCCTGCCGCTTGCGGGTGGAGCGCGGGGGCGGCCCTTTTTCCGCCCTCGTGGAGTCCATCGTCTACCAGCAGATCACGGGTCGCGCCGCGGCCACCATTCACGGCCGGCTCTGCGCGCTCGCGGGGGGCCGAAGGCCGCGCCCGGAGGACATCGCCCGTGCCTCGGACGCGGCCCTGCGCAAGGCCGGGCTGTCCCGCCAGAAGATCGGCTACCTGCGCGACCTCACGTCCCGGGCCCGGGAGGGCCTTCCCCTCGGCCGCATCTCCCGCCTCCCCGACGAGGCCGTGATCGAGGCCCTGACCGCGGTCAAGGGGATCGGCCGCTGGACGGCGGAGATGTTCTTGATCTTCCGGTTGGGTCGCCTGGACGTGCTGCCCGTCGACGACTACGGCATCCGCAAGGCCATGCAGAAGGCCTACCGGAAGCGGGCCCTGCCCAAGGCGGATTGGATGCGGCGTCAGGCGGAGCCCTGGGCGCCTTACCGCACCGTGGCCAGCTGGTACCTGTGGCGAAGCCTGGACGGCCCGGGGGGGGACTAAACCCGGTCCGGCGGCCTTTGCGCGGGGGGGGGAGTGATGGCAGCATAGGCCTTCTTTCCGAAGAGGCGGATTGAACGTCCCCTTGGCCGCGACAACATTCGACTCCTGGTTCCAGGCCCGGCACCCCGACATCCGCCTGGGGGGCGCTCATTCCGTCCTCAAACTGGCGGGGGAAGGGGCCACCGTCCCCTTCATCGCCCGCTATCGCAAGGAACAGACGGGCAATCTGGACGAGGTCCAGATCGAGCGCACCCTGGAAGCCCGGGAGCTCTGGGACCGGATCGTCAACCGCCAGACCGTCGTCCTGGAGTCGATCGAGCGTCAGAAGAAGCTGACCCCCGAGCTCAAGGATAAGATCCTCTCCGCTTTCGAGATCGACCTTCTCGAGGACCTCTACCTTCCCTTCAAGCAGAAGCGCAAGAGCAAGGCGGCGCAGGCCCGGGAGGCCGGCCTCCAGCCGCTCGCGGACTGGATCTGGGACTGCGGCCACGGCCTCGACCGCCCCCAGCCCGGGCAGACCCTCGAGCTGTGGGCCTTTACCTTCCGCGACGAGGAGAAGGGAATCAAGGATCCGGAGGCGGCGGTCTTGGGGGCGCGGGACATCCTGGTGGAGAGGCTGGCCGAGATCCCGGAGCTGCGGGCCTGCGTGCGCAGGGGCATCTTCGAGAACGGGTACGTGCGCTCCACCCTGGCCGGGAAAGCCAAGCCGAACAGCAAGTACGAGCACTATTTCCGTTTCCAGGAGCGGATCACCTCGCTGCGCGAGCCCCAGAACTCCCACCGCTACCTGGCGCTGCGCCGGGGCGCGGCCGAGGAGGAGATCACGCTCCTCGTGGCCCCACCCCCCGAGGACTCCGATTTCGAAGCTCGGCTCCTGCGGACTTTCGAGGCCGCGGCCTGCACCGTGCCCGACTCGCCGGGGGCGGCGGTGCTCGCGAAGGCGGCCCAGCTAGCCTTCAAGGAGCACGTGCTGCCGAGCGTGGAGCACGAGGTGCACCGCAGCCTCAAAGAGGCGGCGGACGAGGCCGCCATCCGGGTCTTCGCGGAGAACGTGCGCCGGCTGCTCCTGGCCCCTCCCTTCGGCGCCCGGCCGGTCCTGGGGGTGGACCCCGGGCTGCGAACCGGCTGCAAGCTGGCGGCGGTGGATGCGGCCGGGGGCTTTGTCCGGAACGAACTCCTTCACCTGGAAAACGAGGAGGGAAAGGCCCAGGCGGGGCCCCGCCTGGCCGAGATCGTCCGCGGAGACGGGATCCAAGCGGTGGCGGTGGGGAACGGCACCGCCGGGCGTGAGACCGAGATCTTCGTGCGCCACGCCCTAAAGGAGCAGGCGCTGACCATCCCGGTCGTGATGGTGAGCGAAGCGGGGGCGAGCGTCTACAGCGCGAGCGAGGTGGCCCGCGAGGAACTGCCGGACTTGGACGTCACCGTGAGGGGGGCCATCTCCATCGCCCGGCGCCTGCAGGATCCGCTGGCCGAGCTCGTCAAGATCGAGCCCCGAAGCATCGGGGTCGGCCAGTACCAGCACGACGTCGCCGGAAAGGCCCTGGAGAAGAGCCTGGAGCGGGTCGTGGACTCCTGCGTGAACCAGGTGGGGGTCAACCTCAACACCGCCTCCCCGCACCTGCTCGCCCACGTCTCCGGGATCGGGCCCGCCCTGGCCCGAGCCATCGTGGAGCACCGCGCGCACAAGGGCCTGTTCGCCTCCCGGGCCGCCCTTCTCGCGGTGCCCCGCCTCAACAGCAAGACCTTCGAACAGGCCGCGGGCTTCCTCCGCATTCCCGGCGGCGAGCAGCCCCTCGACAACACCAGCGTCCACCCCGAGCGCTACGCGGCGCTGGAAGCGCTGGCCAAGCGTCTGGGCAAGGCAGTGGCGGACTTGCTCGGACCCGGGGTGGAGCTGGTCCGGCAGGCCGCCGGACTGGCCGAGGAGGTCGGGAACTACACCTTCGAGGACATTGTCAAGGAGCTGGAAAAGCCCGGGCGCGATCCCCGCACCGCCTTCGTGCCCTTCGCCTTCCGGGAAGACGTGCACGACCTCCCCGACCTGAAGCCCGGGATGGCTTGTCCCGGGATCGTGACCAACGTGACCAACTTCGGCGCTTTCGTGGATATCGGCGTCCACCAGGACGGCCTCGTCCACATTTCCCAGCTCGGGGCCCAGTTCGTGAAGGACCCCCGCGACGTGGTGAGCCCGGGGGACCGGGTGACGGCCCGCGTGCTCCAGGTCAACCTGGAGAAGAAGCAGATCTCCCTCAGCCTGAAACCGGCGCCGCCCGACCGGAAGCCCCCGCGGTCGCGCCGTCGGGAGGCCAAGGCAGCGCCTTCTAAGGCACCCGCGCCCGTGTCTCGGCCCCCGTCCCGGCCCCCGGGCCCGCAAGCCCGGCCCGCACCCCGAGAAGTGTCCCGCCCGCCCGCGGGGGCTCGGCGGCCGCCCTCCCCCCGTCCGACGCCACGGAGCCGGGCCGCGACCCCGCCGGACAAGGTGGCCCCCGCCTTCAACAACCCCTTCGCGGTCCTGGCCCGGCTCAAGGGGCCGGGGAAGGGCGGGCCCGAAGGAGGCGGCTGAGGAGTCGCGTCGCGCGCCCTGTCAAGGGTCGCGGCCGGGTCCGGTGGCTACTCCGTGCCCGGCCCGGTGGGGATCACCGCGGTCAATCCGTTTTGATACCGGCGATCTTCTCGATGATGGGACGCGAGCCCTCGAGGGCCACCCGCTGCAGGTAGAAGGCGAGGCCGCGCGGCCCGCCCAGCTCTTCGCCCCCGCCCGCGCGCCCGGGGCCTCCGTGGACGAGGGAGGGCAGCACCGTTCCCGGCCCCGGAGACTGCTCCGCGATGCGCGCGCTGCCTAGGAATACGCGGCCGTGAAACGGAGCCAGGCCGAGCACGACGTCGACGGTGAAAGGGGCGTCCTCCGAGTACACGGAGGCGACCAGACCGCCGCCCCCCCGGGCCACGATCTCCGCCGCCTCCCCCGCCCGCCCCGAATAGGGCACCACCGTGGCCACGGGGCCGAAGACCTCGCGCCCGTGGACGGCGGGGGCGTCCGCCCCCGGCTCGACCTCGATGAGGGCGGGCGAGACGAAGAAACCCTTTCCGGGGGGCGCGCCCAGGGCCTTCACCTCCGAGACCCCGAACACGAGCCGACCGTCCGCGGCCAGGGCGGAGACGCCTTCGCGCACGTCGCGGAGCTGGGAGACGGTGGCCAGGGGACCCATGCGCACGCCGTCGTGGGCAGGGTCTCCCACCGTGATCCCGCCCAGGCGGTCCACAAGGTCGTCCCGGACCCGGGCCGCCACCGCTGCGGGGGCCAGGACGCGGCGGATGGCCGTGCACTTCTGGCCCGCCTTCTGCGTCATGTCCCGGAGCACGTCCTTCAGGAAGAACTCGTAGGTCTCGGAGCCGGGATCGGCGTCCGGTCCCAGCACCGCCGCGTTCAGGCTGTCCGCCTCCACGTTCACCCGCACCGAGTTCCGCAGCACTTGGGGCAGGGACCGTATCTTGAGCCCGGTGTCGCTGCCCCCCGTGAAGGCCACCACGTCCTGCGGCCCCAGGTGCTCGAGAAGGTCGCCCACCGGACCCACCAGCAGCGAGAGGGCGCCCTCGGGCAGGACTTGCTCCTCCAGCAGGATCTCCACCATGCGGTGGGCGAGGAGGGCGGAGCTTGTGGCGGGCTTGCTCACCACCGGCACCCCCGCCAAAAGGGCCACCGCCGCCTTCTCCGCCAGGCCCCAGGCCGGGAAGTTGAAGGCGTTGATGTGAACGGCCACGCCCTGACGCGGGACCGCGATGTGCTGGCCGTGGAAGCGGGGTGAGCGGCCGAGGGTGATCCCCTCCCCGTCCACGAGGAACGTGGCCCCCCCGAGGCCCTGGCCGATCTCGGCGTAGGCGGCCAGCGTGAAGATGGCCCCGTCCACGTCGAACTTCGCGTCGCTGCGGGTGTTGCCCCCGCTGCGGACGGAAAGGTCGAGGAGCTCGTCGCGGTGGGTCTGAAGGGCTTTGCCCATCGCCCCGAGGAGGGCGCCGCGCTTCGCGAAGCTGAGGGCGCGCAGGGCGACCCCGCCCTGGGTGCGGGCGAAAGCCAGGGCGGCCTTCCCGTCGGTGGCCCCCCCTCCCACCGAGGCCAAGGGCTCCTCGGTGGCGGGGTTCACCAGGGTCTCTGAGGAGGCACCCCCCCTCTCCACCCAGCGCCCTCCGAGATGGCTCTTGAGGGTCAGCACTGCTTTACTCCGCCGTCCCGAGCTGACCGAGGATGAAGGCGTAGTCGAAGGCCACCTCGTGCAGGTAATCGTAGCGGCCCGATGCCCCGCCGTGGCCGGCCTCCAGGTTGGTCTTGAGGAGGAGCGGATTGGGGTCGGTCTTGAGCGTGCGCAGGCGGGCCACGTACTTCGCGGGCTCCCAGTACATGACCTGGCTGTCGTGGAAGGAGGTCTTCACGAGCATGGCCGGGTAGGCCTTGGCCTCCAGGTTGGAGTAGGGGCAGTACGTCTTCAGGTAGTCGTACTCCTCCTTCTTCTTGGGATTGCCCCACTCCTCGAACTCGCCCACCGTGAGGGGCAGGCTCTCGTCCAGCATGGTGTTGATCACGTCCAGGAAGGGCACCTTCAAGACCACCGCTTTGAAGAGGTCGGGGCGCGCGTTGACCACCGCGCCCATGAGGAGCCCGCCCGCGCTAGCCCCCTCGATGACCAGGCGTTCGGCGCCGGTGAAGTCTTCCGCGATCAAGAATTCCGCGGCCGCGATGAAGTCGGTGAAGGAGTTCCTCTTCTTCATCATCCGCCCGTCGTCGTGCCAGCGCTTGCCGAGGTCACCCCCGCCCCGGACGTGCGCGTAGACCATGACCACCCCGCGGTCGAGCAGGCTGAGCCGGTTCGAGGAGAAGCCGATGGGGAGCGGGAACCCGTAGGCGCCGTAACCGTAGAGATAGAGCGGGGCGCGGCCGTCCCGTTTCAACCCTTCCTTGTAGACGATGGACAAGGGGATGCGGACGCCGTCGGGGGCAGTGGCATGCCGGCGCTCGGACCGGTAGTGGGCCGCCTCATAGCCGCCCAGGACCTCGGTCTGCTTCAGAAGCGTCGACTCCCGGCCCTCGAGGTCATAGTCGAAGACGGAGCTGGGCGTCACCAGCGACTGGTAGCTGTAGCGGAAAGTGGCGGTGTCGAACTCCGGGTTCGGCCCCGGGTAGGCGGCGTAGACCGGCTCCGGGAAGGCCAGCCGGTGCACCTGTCCCGTGAGCAGACGGGCCACCCGGAACTGGGGCAGGCCGTCCTCGCGCTCGGAAAGGACGTAGTGGTCGCGGAAGACGTCCACCCCCTCCAGCATCACCTCCGAGCGGTGGGGGACGACCTCCCGCCAATGCTCTCGGGAGGGGCTCCCCACGGGAGCCGACACCAGCCGGAAGTTGCGGCCCCGGTCGTTGGTGCGGATGTAGAAAAGCTCTCCGTGGTGGTCAACGTCGTACTCCTGGTCCGGAAGGCGGGGGGCGATGGGCGACCATTCCGCCCCCGGCTCGTCCGCGGGCAGGGAGCGGGCCTCGGAGGTGGTGTGGCTCGAGATGCTGAGGATCAAATAGCGGAGGCTTCGCGTCCGGTGCACGCCCACGCTAAAGGCTTCGTCACTCTCCTCGTACACGAGGTCGTGGGCGGAGGTCCCCAGGCGGTGTCGGTAGAGCCGGTGCTGCCTCTTGGTGGACTCCTCCTCCACGGTATAGAAGAGGGTTCGGTTGTCGGCGCACCAGGCGACCGAGCCCGTTCGCTCCGCCCGCAGAGGCCCGACATCCCCCGTGCGCAGGTCCTTGACCTGTAGGGTGTACTGACGGAATCCGGTGTTGTCGGTGGAGTAGGCCAAGAGGGAGCCGTCGTCGCTCACCGCGTAGGCGCCCAAGGCCATGAACTTCTGCCCCTCCGCCAGCTGGTTCAGGTCGAGGGTGATCTCTTCCGGGGCCTCCCGGCTCCCTTTCCGGCGGCAGTGGATCGGGTACTGCTTACCCTGCTCCGTTCGTGAGTAGTACCAGTAGCCGCCTTTGCGGTAGGGGACGCTATCGTCCGTTTCCTTGATGCGGTCGAGCATCTCCTTGTAGACCGCCTCCTGGAGGGTCTCCGTCGGCTTCATGACCGCGTCCGTGTAGGCGTTCTCCGCCTCGAGGTAGGCGGCCACCGCGGGGTTCGTCTTGTCGCGCAGCCAGAAGTAGTCGTCCACCCGGCGATCTCCGTGGAGAACGTCCACCTTGGGAGCCTTGGGCGCGACAGGGGGCGCGGGTATCGCGGGAGCGCTGAGATCGAGGATGGAGTCCTTCATGACGCCGCAACATCACAGGCTATTCGGGGCGACCCCGGCTGTCAAACGACCCCTCCCCGTATCGTCGGTCAGCTCTAAGAGCATGGCGCCGGGTGGGCGTTTCCGCGTACGCTTGAAGCTAAGGAAGTTGTTCCCTCCGAATTAACAGAGACAGGCCTGGCCCAGGCCAACCTGACTACGCCCCCACCCGATGCGCAGGGCCCAGGCCATCGACAGCGGTCGGCCATACGAACCCGCATACGGAGGCGCCGCATTCGAGCAATGCCGAAGTGGGTATTGACCGACGAACCTCCCCTTACCGAGGCGCGATCCGCCGCAGGGGGAAGACCTCAGCCGAAACCTCGCGGACGTAGTGGGCCAGCGGGGCCTCTTCGGGCCGCGCGAGGCCGGCCGCGGCCAGAAGGGTCTCCTCCAGGCCGTCGATCTGGGCCGGCTGGAGTGGATAGGGGCGGTGGTGGACGCGGCCGCGATAGAGGCGCCCCCGGCTCTGCGTGTAGAGGACGTACCGCTCGGCCAGAAAGTGCTCCAGGCTGCCCGGAAGGGCCACCCTTGCCGGGCCGCAGGGGGCGTAGCGGACCCTGCAGCCAACCGGTCGGGAGCCCCGGCGATCGGAGGTGTAGCACACGCCACCCTCGGCGTCGTACTCGAGTCGCATGCGCGCAAGGTAGTAGGGCAGCTTGTAGAGGACTCGGGCCATCACGACCGCGAGAGCGCTGGAGGCGTCCAAGCTGAAAAGCCAGACGCCAGGCTCTTGCCCCGCGAGGTGAACATACGTTCGGACGTTGACCTGGCGGAAGTCGGAGAAGGGGGGAAAGGCCGGGGCCCAGACGGGCCGCACCCCCGTCATGCGGAAGGGGACAAGACCCACATAAGCCTGGCCCTCGAAGGTGTCCGCGGAGAGGCGGGGAGGGAGACGGGGGCGGAGGGCCGCCGCCGGCACCGCCCAGTGCAGGAACAGGAGGTCGGCCCATCGCTGGCGCATCGCCGCCCGCCCCGGGGGCCGGCAGGTGGGAAGGACGCGGTCGATCTCCACCCCGCTCACTTCCTGGGCTTGAGGGACGCCATCATCTCCTTGGCCGCGCTCCGGTCCAGATGCGCCAGGCCCGCGAACTCCTGCCCCGAGAAGAGCCCCTCCGCCCCGTCGATCGTGACCTGGTCGCCCGTCTGATAGGGGCTGGCGTCGCTCAGAATGTAGGCGATCAGGTTGGTGAGCTCCCAATGCTCCCCGAAACGCTTCCCAGGGACGCGCCGCAGGGCCTGCTTCTCCATCTCCGAGCCCGCGAGAAGCCGGCTGAACGCCCCCTCCGTGGGGAAGGGCCCGGGGGCGACCGCGTTCAAACGGATGCCGTACAGCGCCCACTCTACGGCCAGCGAGCGCATCATGGCCAGCACGCCCGCCTTGGCGGCTGCAGAGGGAACGACGAAAGCGGAACCGGTCTCGGCGTAGTTGGTGGTGATGGAGAGGACCTCACCCTTGGCTTGACGGGCGATGAGCCGGCGCCCCAGCTCGGTGGTGCAGTGGAACGTGCCGTAGAGCACGATCTGCACCACGGAGTTGAAGGCGTTGGCCGAGATGTCCTCGGCCGGGGCCAGGAAGTTCCCGGCCGCATTGTTGATGAGCTGGTTGGCGGGGCCCAGCTCGCTCTCCGCGGCGTCGAACGCGGCCTTCACGGAAGCGGGGTCGCGCACGTCCGCGGGGACCCCCACCGCCACCCCGCCCGCCCCGCGAATGGCTCCGACTGTTTCCGTCAGAGGGTCGGGTCGGCGGCCGAGAACGGCCACCCGCGCCCCCAGTCCGGCCAGACGCAAAGCGGTGGAGCGGCCGAGGCCGGTCCCTCCGCCGGTGATGATCGTGGTCTTTCCCTTCAGCAGCTCGGGCCGGAATGGTTCGAACATGGGGGTGCCTCCCCCCGAATCCTACCCCTCCCCACGTGAAGGACGCTGCAAGAAGCCGTTGGTGGTGGTGTCGGCGTGGAGTCGGTCCGCTTCGTCCACCACTCTCTCCGGGCGGTGGCCACCCCGCGCCCCGGGACCGCTATGGGCTAGCCTCTGGTCACGCGGGGGGCCAGACCCCGGTCCGCCAGAAAAGCCTCCGCCGCCGTCCGATGGTCGCCCTGGAGTTCCAGGACCCCGCGCTTCACCGTGCCCCCCGCGCCACAAGCGGACTTGAGCGCCCGCAGCAGGCGGGCCAACTCCACGGCGCTCCCCGGGAGTCCGGTCACGAGCGTGACTATGCGGTCGGAGGCCCGGCGTTCTAGGCGGATTCGGATTCCACCCCGCGGAGAGGGGGGCGCGGCGCTCTTAGGCTCCGGCTCCCGCTCTCCCCCGGTGGAGTAGGCGAGTCGGCTCTCGGGCTCACGCGCCATAGGGCCTTTTTAGCACGCCCGTTCGTGCTAGACTAGAGATCTGCGGCGCGCCGACTAAACGCTAGCGGTGCCAGAAGGTCCAGGAGCAAGAGTATGGCCAACAAAGGAAGAGCCACATTTGCCAAGAGGCAGAAGGAGATAGCCCGCCAGGAGCGCGCACGAGAAAAGGCCGCCAAGCGCGTGGAGCGGAAAGAAGCCAAGGGCAAGGTCGAGAAGAGCGGCGTCGAGGTGGACCCCGACATCGCGGGAATCGTGCCCGGGCCCCAACCCCTCCCTTACGACCTCCTGGACGAAGAGAAGTAAACCGCACTCTTCAGCGGGTCAGCACCTCCACTCCCTCGCTCCCCACGTACAGTGTGTGCTCGGCCTGGGCGACCGCCCGGCCGCTGGATTCGACGAGGGGGGCGTAAGCCGACAGCCGTCCCCGGGCGAGAAGCGCGGCCAGGGTCTCCTCCACCAGCGACCGCGGAAAGCCGGCCAAGTCCCGCCGGGCGAAGGGGAGGCCGTTTCTGGCCTCGAGGGCGGCGAGGATGCCCGGCTCCAAGCCGGACCCGTTCCTTGGACCGGGGGGGAGACGGAAGACCTCGGGTGCGCCCTCCTCAGCCACGAGGCCAAGGCCGTCGGTGGCGAAGGGCTCGATGGCCAAGACCGCGCCCACCACGAGCCGGTCCTCCGACTCCTCGGGGACGTTCGGAATAGGGGGCGGGCAGTGGACCGTCCAGCGGCCCACGTGGTGGCCGCAGAGGTTTCGCATCGGGCGCAGCTCGTAGCGGCGGAGGGTCGCTTCGATGGCGGCCGAGACCCGGCGCACCCGGACCCCGGGTCCGGCCGCGGCAATGGCGGCCTCCAGGGCCGCCCCCGCTGCCTCCACTAGGCGCCGACCTTCCGGCCGATCCCCCACGTTCACGGTGAGGGCGGTGTCCACGACGTACCCGTCGATGTGAACCCCGATGTCGAGCTTGGCCAGATCCCCTTCCGCGTAGACGGTCTGGTCCTCCGGGGACGGACAGTAGTGCGCGGCCACGTGGTTGCGCGAAGACTGAGCGGGAAAGGCGATGGCGGCGCCCCGGCGACGGATCTCGTGCTCCGCCGCCTCGCACACCTCGCGGAGCGAGGCCCCGGGCACTATGAGGCGCGCCCCCATGTCGCGCGCGGCGGCCGCCACCCGGCCGGCCTCCCGCAGCGTTTCGAGGACGGAGGGGGACAAGACCCGCCTAGCCGTCCTTCCGCATGATCGCGATCATCTCCGCTATCCGGGCCTCGGCCGTGGCCGCGGGCAGCAGGCAGGTTCCAGCACCCTTGTGGCCCCCGCCCCCGTAGGTTGACATGAGCATGCCCACGTTGGTGCGGCTGGTGCGGTTGAAGATCGAGTGCCCGACGGCGGCCGCTACGTGCTCGCGGCTCGGCCCCCAGTGCACGCGCAAGGAGATGTTGGCCCGGGGGAAGAGGGTGTAGACGATGAAGCGGTTGCCCACCGGAATCGGGTTCACCTCCCGGAAGTCTGTAAAGACCACGTTCCCCTCGAGGCGCGAGTTGGCGACCGTGGCCTGGCGAAACTCCGCGTCTTGCTCCTTGATCCGGCCCACCCTCCGCTGCACCTCGGGGAGGGTCAGGATCTCCTCGATGGGCCGGGTCTTCACCCAGTTCACGAGCCGCAGGAAGTAATCCTGGTAGGCCCCGAGGCCGGTGCGGGGGTCGAGGGTATAGCCGAGGAGGATGTAGTCCTTGGGGTCGAGGACATCTTCGATGTTGAGCTGGGCCGAGTCCAACCGGTCTGTCTCCGCGAGCAGGCGCTCGTAGCTCTGAATACGCGGGTTCCGGGCGATGTAGTACTCGTAGACCACCCGGGCCGCGCTGGGGGAGAGGCCGTAGCGGCCCTCGAATTTCTCGGGAGGGCGCTCGTTGCTCTCCGTCAGCAGGTGGTGGTCGAACCACTTGCCGCAGCCGGACTGGTAGGGCAGGTTGGCCAGGATGTCGTCCTCGGTGATGGCGAGCCGTTTGTCGGTGACGTCCTGGGGGTGGACGAGCAGGATCTCGTCGATCTCCTCCGAACTCGTGATGATGACCGCGCACGTCAGGCCGTCCAGGTCCCCGCGTGTCACCAGGCGCATGGCTGACCTCCCCGGGTGGGAAGCCGCATCCTACCGCCGGGCCGCTCTGCGATCAATGAAAGACCCTGAAAAGCGAAAACGCCCGGAGCCTCGCGGCCCCGGGCGTCCCTAGGTTCAGTGGTATGAGCCTTTAGGCGATCTTGGTGACGTTGGCGGCCCGAGGTCCCTTCGGGCTATCCACGACCTCGAACCGTACCTTGTCACCCTCGTTGAGGGTCCGGAAACCCTCGGCGCGAATCTCGGAGTGGTGGACGAACACGTCCGGCCCTCCCTCGCGAGACAAGAAACCGAAACCCTTGGACTCGTTGAACCACTTAACCGTGCCTTCGATCATGAACGTGCAGGCCTCCTTAGCCTTTGCCTAGCGCCACGTCACCTGCGCGCCCACGAACCAAAGCCGCCCACCGTGGGCGGCCTCTTCCGAACGCCAGAGCGGGGGCAACTAGTGCGACCTGAACGGTATCAGAACGGAGGAAGTCATGTCAAGACCACGGTGACAGTCGTCCCTGCGGGCTCAGGAGGATACGGTCGCCCTCGCGTCGGCGCCAGGGCGGGCCTGAGTGCGCTCCCGGCCAGCCTCTTCCGGGACCGGCGGAGTCGGTCACCCCGGGGGGGTGATTCGTGGCGGCGGCGTTAGCCCACGCCGGAGGCGTGGACCCCTGGGGCCTATGGACCTGGCCGGCCCTCCCTCCCGGACTCCGGAATGGGGACGACCGCCCGGTCTACCCGGCGGTTTGCTCTCTGGAGGGTGGGAGCAGGCCGCCCATGGCCCATCCGAGCGCGCCCGCAATGCCGTTGGTGAGGGTATTCGCCACCAGGCCGCCCACGCGAATCCCGAGGGCCAAGCCGAAAGGAACCGCCGCCGGCTGGTTCAACGCGGTGGGATAGTTGAAGTAGCTGTGGATCCCCAAGAGGTAGGAGACTACCGTCGAGAGCAGGACCACGAGCTGGGAGATGACGCCGAACGTCATGGCCAGCCCCACCGCAGGTAGGATCCGGTAGCCCCGCCAGCGGCGGCAGAAGGCAGCATAGAACAGCGACGAGAACAGCGTCACGATGACGATGCTGACCTTGTCCGTACCTCTCTCGTAGGGAACGCCGAAGAGGCTCATCCCCCACCGCCCGCCGGCCACGATGGCGAGGATCACCAGATACAGCCGGGCCAGCCTCAGGTTCTCGGCCATGCTAGCTTGCTCCGTTGTAGAGGACGGGGTTAGGCCCAGCCGAGGCCGCTGCCCTCGCGGTGGACCGCCAGGTCACGGGCGAAGGCCTCGAGATCCGTTAGGACCTGGGGGGCCGGGGGACTCGCCAACCCGCAGACGTGGACGCCCTTGACCTGGGCGGGGTCCAGTGGGTCCCGCCCGGCCTCCGCCTCCCGGGACCGGGTGAGGGCGCGGGCATAGTCCTCGAGCGCCACCTCCCCCGGATCGTCGAGAACGAACCCGGCGTGGAACATTAGTTCGTGGCAGCCCGTCCTGGGCTGAAGGCGGCTCATGGCGAAGCCCAACCATAGCATAGGCAGGCCGGTTTGACGCTGCCAGGGCGGCGGGGCTAAAGTGAGGATTCCTTAAATTTCCGGCGCGCATGCCCATCGAGAGCGAGGCCCCCGACTATTTCGGCCGCTACCAGGTCCTGGAGGAGCTGGGCTCGGGGGCCATGGGCGTGGTCTACCTTTGCGTGGATCCCCGCCTGAGCCGGCCGGTGGCGATCAAGGTCATGCGCCGGTCGGAATTCATGACCCCCGCCGAGCAGGAGCAGTACCAGGCTCGCTTCCGGCACGAGGCGGAGGCGGCGGGGCGGATGAACCACCCCGACATCGTCCAGATCTACGACGTGGGCCCCGCCTACCTGGTCATGGAATTTCTCGAGGGCCAGCCCCTCTCCGTGATCCTCAAAGACGGCTCCGTCTTCAGCGTGCGCAAGGTGTGCGCGCTCGTCCTGCGGGTCGCCGACTCGATCGACTACGCCCACCGCCACGGCATCGTCCACCGAGACATCAAGCCCGCCAACATCATGATGATGAACGACGGAGGGGTGAAGGTCATGGACTTCGGGGTGGCCCGGCTGGAGTCCTCCACCCTGACCGCCATTGGCACCATGGTGGGGTCGGTTCGCTACATGTCCCCCGAGCAGATGATGGGGGAGAGGGTGGATGGCCGCGCGGACGTGTTCTCCCTGGCTGCGGTGGCCTACGAGCTCCTTACCGGGTGCCCCCCCTTCCCAGGCAAAACCATCACTGAGGTAGTGGCGCGGGTCGTCCACGGCAAGCATGTGCCCCCCCGGCAGGCCGACGGGCGGCTTCCGGAGGCCGTGAACGCGGTGTTCGTCCGCGCCTTTGCCACATCCCCCGCCGACCGGTACCCCCACGCCCTGGACTTCGCGCGCGATCTGCAGACGGCCGCGCAGTCGGTCCTCGATTTGGAGGTCACCTACCCCGCGGCGGAGGCCTCCCCCACGCGGGCCGAGGCCTCCGCGCCCACCCTGAAGACCGCGCGCACCGCCACTGCCCCCGCCGGCATCCCCGGGGAGAACACGATCCCCCACGCCGCCGGCCGGGAGGCGGTGCTCGCCCTCGACAGCGACCCCCCGGGAGCGGAGGTGTACCTGGACGGGCAGCGGCTGGGCCGGGCCCCCCAGCCCGGACTGGGCGTCTCTTTCGGCCGCCACCAGATACGGATGGAAGCGCGAGGGCGCGCCGGGGTCACCACCGATATCGAGCTAACGGCGGCCCGCCCCCTCCAGGCCCTGACCTGCACGCTTCCTCTGGCCGTCGCTGGACCGGGAGGTGTCCGCCCCGGTCAGCTCGTGGACTTCGGCCCCGAGGTCACCCCCCCCCGGCGGATCGCGGGGGAAACCCCGGTCTATTCGGATGCCGCGCGTGAGCGCGGCATCGAGGGATCAGTCGTGGTGGAGGCTTGGATCGGGGAGACGGGCGACGTGATCGAGACAGCGCTGATCGAGTCCGCGGGCGGGGCTCTGGACGCTGCCCTCCTGCAGGCAGTGGCGAGATGGAGGTTCGCCCCCGCCACCCTGGGCGGCGTCCCCGTCTCCGTGCGCCTGATCGTCCGACACGTCTTCCGCCGCTAGAGAAGGGCGGTTAGGCCCGCCGCCTTACTTCTTCTTCGTGTACCAGTCAGCGTCGATCTTTGTGAATTGGGCCCACTTCTCCGGCAACTCCTCCTGGGGGAAGATCGCCTGGACCGGGCACACGGGCACGCACGCCCCGCAGTCGATGCACGTCTCGGGGTCGATGTAGAGCTTGTTCTCGCCCGCGAAGTCCGCTTCGTCCTTCTTGGGGTGGATGCAATCGACCGGGCACACCTCGACGCAGGCCGTGTCCTTTGTGTTGATGCACGGCTCCGCGATGACGTAGGTCATGAACGGGTCCTCCTTGACGAGGGTCCCCGGGGGCCAGCCCCCGGGGAGGGCTGCATCGTAGCGCAAAACCGGGCGCGGTTGAAGAGGGCGAAAAGGCTCATTGGGTGGCCTCGCGGAAGAGGGCCAGGAGCCGGCCCTCGCTCGGGTTCACGGCCAGGCCTTTTTTTATCTCCTCCAGGGCCCTGTCCTTGTCGCCCGCGTTCAGCGCCGCTTTCGCGTTCTTTACGCAGGTCTCGATGACGATGGCGGCTTCCGCGTCTCCGGCCAGGGCTTTGGCAGCGGCGTTGCCGGGGTCGCGCTCCAAGATGGCCCTGGCCACGGCCAGCGCTTCCGCATAGCGGCCCTTCTCGATGAGGTCGTTGGCGCGATCCATTCGTGCTTCCACGGGGGAGAGGGCGGGCGGGGGCGTCTCCTCCTTCGAGGGAGGAGCCGTTCGCTCCGGAGCGGGCGTGGGGCGTGTCGGGGGAGCGGAGGGGCCGCCACTGGGTGGCGGTGTCGGCGACAGGGGCAGGGGCGAGGCCGGGAGGACCGGTGCAGCCGTCACCGGGGGGTGGGGAACGGGAGCAGGAGGGGAGGGACGCACGAGGACAAGGGCCGCGAAGCCCAAAAGCCCAACCGCGAGCACGCCCAGGGTCCCCGCAATCGCGATGGGCAGACGCGAGGAGGAGGGGGGGGCGGGAGCGGGCGGGGCGGAGAGGGCGACCGGTGGATCGACGGGGGCGGGGGGGGTCACCCGGGGGGCTGTCTTCACCAACAAGCCCTGGTCCGCGGCGGTCGTCCAGTCCGCGGACCCCCCCAGGTCCTTCAAGGCTTTCGCGAGGTCGGCGGCCATGGCCTGGGCGTCGGGATAGCGGTCGTCCGGCTGCTTGGCCACGGAGCGCGCTAGCACCTGGCGGAGTCGTTCCCACCGCCCCCCCTCGGGGATGAGGTCGAGGTTGGGATCCTCCTGCACGATCTTGAAGAGGAGGGCGACCACGGTGTCCGCCTGGTACGCCTTCTCTCCCGTGACAAGCTCGTAGAGGATGAGCCCAGCCGAGAAGAGGTCGCTGCGTCCGTCGACGCTCCGCGCCTGGACCTGCTCGGGGGACATGTAGTTCGGGGTCCCGATCACC
This sequence comes from Vicinamibacteria bacterium, assembly GCA_035570235.1. Classification (NCBI taxonomy): domain Bacteria; kingdom Pseudomonadati; phylum Acidobacteriota; class Vicinamibacteria; species Vicinamibacteria bacterium. Next base: position 46,454 of record DATMML010000012.1, read on the forward strand.
ATGCCCGCCGCGGTGGCGCCCCCGGCCAGACGAGCCACGCCGAAGTCCATGATCTTCGCGGGGCGGCCGCGGGGGAGGAAGATGTTGGAGGGCTTCACGTCTCGGTGCACGATGCCGTTCTCGTGGGCGTGTCCGAGCCCGGCCAGAAGCTGGAGCACGATGGGCAGGGTGACCTTGGGGTCGGGACGAATCCCCGCCTCGATGGCCCGCTGCAAGTCCACTCCCTCCAGCAGCTCCAGGGCCATGAAGGGCGAGCCCTGATGCTCACCCAGCTCGTAGATGGTGATGATGTTGGGGTGCTGGAGGCGGCCCGCGGCCTTGGCCTCCCGCTGGAATCGACCCCGGGCGTCGGCGTCGGCCTGGCCCAGGGACATAACCTTCAGCGCCACGTCGCGTTCGAGGGCCTCGTCGCGACCCCGGTAAACGATGCCCATGGCCCCCTGCCCCAGGAGGCCCAGCACGCGGTAGCGCCCGATGTGCGGGGGCAGGGCCACGGCCGGAATCATATCGAAAACCCGATCGCCCGGGGATTATCGGGCTTGACGCCGGCCTGGTCCTCGCCCTAGGGTCCTCCTCGTGCGCGCGGTGGTGCAGCGGGTGTCAGAGGCTTCCGTCCGCGTGGAGCATGAGACGGTGAGCCGGATCGGTCCCGGCCTCCTCGTGCTCCTAGGCGTGGGGCAGGGGGATGGGGAGAGCGACGCCGACGCCCTCTCGGACAAGACGCTCAACCTTCGCATTTTCCCCGACGAGGGCGGGCAGATGAACCGCTCGGTCCTGGACCTCAAGGGAGAGATCCTGGTCGTCTCGCAGTTCACCCTCTACGGGGACGCCCGCAAGGGCCGGCGGCCCTCCTACCTGGAAGCCGCGCCCCCCGCGGTGGCCAGCCCTCTGTACGAGCGCTACCTGGCGGGCCTCCGACCCTCCGGCCTGCGCGTGGCGACGGGTGTCTTTGGAGCCATGATGGACGTGGCCCTCGTGAACCAGGGGCCGGTGACCCTGCTCTTGGACAGCCGCCGCACCTTCTGACCCGCGCCCGGGATGCCGGGACCCGCGCCGCCCGCGGGCCCCGGACTCCCCGGGACCTACCCTCAAAGGAACGGTAGCCTGAAGATGAGGAAGAAGCCGTTGAGGCCCAAGGCCAGGCCCAGCGCGGCCGCGGCCATGGAGGCGTAGAAGATGGGCCGGGCCCCGGTCAGGATGGACATGGAGGCCAGCACGATCGCGATCTGGAGGAGGACCTCCCCGAAGTCGAAGTAGGGGTCCCGGCGGCGATAGAGGTCGCGTTCCTTCTCCAGCTCCTTGGCCTTCTCCTCGATCTCCTTCTTCTCTTCCGCATAGCGCTCCGATTCCTTGGTCACTTTCTCTAGGAGCGCTTCCTTGTGCTGCCGGGCCTCCGGGGTGAGGCCCGGACCCTTCTCTAGGAGCTCGGACTCCAGCCGCATCTTCTCGATCCGGTACAGGTGCTCCCGCATGGCCTTGGACTGGTAGAAGGCCCACTGGTCGGAGGCCTGCTGCTGGGAAAGGGATACCTCCTTGGTCGCGTTGTTCCCCCCCAGCGACACCACGGCCAGGAAGACCGCGATCACCGCGGTGGTGAGGGCGGTGCGGCGGGTGAAGGACTTCCCCTTGGCCTCCTCCAACTCCTCCGGATTCGGCAGTTCCACTTCGTGCTTGGTCATTGGCTCCCTACCATTGTTTCCGGCCTCACCCACTGGTCGAACTGTTCGGCGGTCACGAGGCCCAGCTCCACCGCCGTCTCTTTGAGGGTGCGGCCCGTCTTGTGGGCAGTCTTGGCGATCCGGGCCGCGTTGTCGTACCCGATGTGGGGGTTCAGGGCCGTGACCAGCATCAGGGACTTCTGGAGGTTCTCCTGGATGCGCTCCCGGTCGGCCGTGATCCCTACCACGCAGTGCTCGCGGAAGCTCTCGCCGCCTTCTGCGATCAGCCGCGCGCTCATCAAGAAGTTATGGATGATGACGGGCTTGAACACGTTCAGCTCGAAGTTGCCGGACATGCCCCCTATGTTCACGGCCACGTCGTTGCCCATGACTTGGGCCGCGATCATGGTCAGAGCCTCGGACTGCGTGGGGTTCACCTTGCCGGGCATGATCGAGCTCCCGGGCTCGTTCTCCGGGATCGAGATCTCGCCGATCCCGCAGCGTGGGCCCGAGGCCAGCCAGCGCACGTCGTTGGCGATCTTGTTGAGAGAAGCGGCCAGGGTCTTGAGGGCGCCGTGGGCGTGGACGAGCGCGTCGTGGGCGGCCAGGGCCTCGTACTTGTTGGGGGCGGTCACGAAGGGCAGGTCGGTCAGCTCCGCTATCTTGGCCGCGACCCGCACCGCGAAGGCGGGGTGGGCGTTCAGGCCGGTGCCGACCGCGGTGCCGCCCAGGGCCAGCTCCAGCAAATGGGGGAGGGCGGCTTCCGTGTGGGCGATCCCATGATCGAGCTGGGACACATAGCCCGAGAACTCCTGGCCGAGGGTGAGGGGGGTCGCGTCCTGGAGGTGGGTGCGGCCGATCTTCACCACGTCCCGGAAGGCCACCACCTTCTCCTGGAGGGCGTCGCGCAGGCGGGCCACGCTCGGGATCACCGCCTCGCGGAGCGCGGCCGCCGCCGCCACGTGCATGGCGGTGGGGAAGACGTCGTTGCTGGATTGGCCCTTGTTCACGTCGTCGTTGGGATGAACGAGCCGCGCCTCGCCCCGCTCTCCCCCCAGGAGCTCGCTGGCGCGGTTGGCCAGCACCTCGTTCATGTTCATGTTGGTCTGGGTGCCGCTCCCCGTCTGCCACACCACGAGCGGGAACTCGTCCTCGTGCCGCCCCGCCAGCACCTCGTCGGCGGCGGCCACGATGGCCCGGCCCTTCTTCTCCTCGAGGATCTTGAGGTCCATGTTCACGAGGGCGGAAGCCTTCTTGACCACGGCCAGGGCGTGGAGGAGGGCCTCCGGCATGCGCTCCTTCGAGATCTTGAAGTTCGCGAGGGAGCGTTGCGTCTGGGCCCCCCAGAGGCGGTCCGCGGGGACCTCGATGGGGCCGAAGGTGTCGCGCTCGATCCGGGTCTTCATGGCAATGGTGGGCCTCCTGCCCCCATTCTAATCGCGGGGGGGCGGGGACGGGCGGACTCTGCTAACCTGGGTTGAAGGGGGCGAGAGGGGGGATCGCTTGGGCCCAAGAGTTGTGGCGCGGGTGGGCTTTATGGCGCTGCTCGGCTTGTCCCATTTCGCCGCGGCGGGAGGAGGAGAGCGCGACGGCTGGGAGATGGTGAGGGTCCCAGCCCGCGACTTCGCGGTCAAGGACCTCTCCGGCCACGTCCTCCGGACCCGAGACCTGGCGGGCAAGATCGTGGTGGTGGACTTTTGGGCCACCTGGTGCACACCCTGCATCAAGGAGCTGCCCGACCTCAGCGCCTACCAGGAGCGCCTCAAGGGTCGATCCGACATGGCCTTCCTGAGCTTCGACGTCACCGATCCCCGGGACACCCTGGAGGCCTTCGTCAAGGAGAAGAAGATCGGCTTCCCCGTCTATCTCGCAGACGCCCTCCTAGGGCCGTACGAGGTCACGGTCTTTCCCACCAAGCTGATCATCGACATGAGGGAAGACACGGGAAAGCCGGGCAAAGCCGCGGGCAGGGGTGTAATGCGCTTCCGGCGCGAGGGGTCGGCCCCCGTGCCCAGCATCGAAGCCCGGGTGGCGGAACTCCTGGCGGAGAAGCCCTGAACGGTTGGACGGGCGGGCAGTACAGCGTCCTGCGCATCCTCTTCGGCGGGTACCTCGCCGTTCACTACGCCCGGCTGGCCGCAGGCGGGGTCCGCCCGGTCTTGACTGCGGCCGCGACCCTCCTGAGCCTCCTTCTGGCCGCGGGCTGGCTCGACCGCCCGGCCGCCCTCGCCTTGGCGGTGGCCTGGTTCGTGGCCCTTCCCGTTCCCCTGATCGCGCCCGGCCCCCTCGTGGTCGGCGTCCTCCTCCTCTATCACGTCGCCCTCCCCTCCGCGCCTTATGGCGCCTGGGCGGCGCGCGACCGTCCGGACCCGGCCGGCGCCTGGCGCGTGCCCGCGCCCCTGCAGACTGCGGCCTGGGGGTTGCTCCTGCTCTTCTATCTGAGCTCCGGTGTGGCAAGGTTTCTCGCCGGCCGCCCCTGGCCCGCGCTTGCCGAGCTGGCTGTCCTGCCCCTGGCTCTTGTCCGGACCTGGCGTCCCTGGCTCTGGATGCTCATGCTGGCCCTCGAGGGGGCCGTGGCCGCGGCCTCGGGAGCGTGGGCCGGCCTGCCCGCCGTCGTCTGGGTGAGCCTCTTCGCCTTCGATCCCGCCTGGGTGAAACCCGCGCCGCCCGCGGCTCGGGAGCGGCTCTACTATGACGGGACCTGCGGTCTCTGCCACCGGGCGGTGCGCTTCCTGCTCGCCGAAGATCCCTCGGGCCGGGCCTTCCGCTTCGCACCCCTGGACGGCGACGCCTTCCGGGCGGTGAGCGGCCAGCTGCCTCGTCCGCTTCCCGACAGCCTGATCCTTGAGACCGCGGATGGTGCCTTCCTCATGCGGTCGGCGGCCGTGCTCCGTGCTATGGCCCGCTTGGGTGGTCTCTGGCGGCTCCTGGCCGCCGGGGGGGGGCTCATCCCCACGCGGTTGCGCGACGCCGCCTATGACGCCGTGGCGCGCGTGCGCTACCGACTCTTCGCGCGGCCGACGGAAGCCTGCCCCGTCGTCCCCCCCCACCTGCGCGCCCGCTTCGACCTCTAACGAGCGGGAAGCACCGCGATGGACCCGGCGGGCGCGGGTGTTGTAGACTCCGCCCTCCGGTTCAAAACCCCGAACTGAGGAAGGGAGAACCAGATGTCGGTGGGAGACCCCGCCCTCTTCAAGATGGCCCAGAAGCTGCGCCGCCACTGCCTCGAGTCCACGGCGGAGGCGGGGTCGGGGCACCCCACCAGCTGCATGTCTTGCGCGGAGCTCGTCTCCGTCCTCTTTTTCGACGAGATGCATTTCGACCCCCGGGATCCCAGCGGGAAGGACCAGGACGTCTTCGTCCTCTCCAAGGGCCACGCCGCACCCATCCTCTGGGCCGCACTCAAGGAATCGGGGGCCATCGCGGACGACCTCTTGACCCTGCGCCGCTTCGACAGCCGGCTGGAGGGGCACCCGACCCCGCGCAGCCCCTGGGTGAGGGTCGCCACGGGCTCCCTCGGGCAGGGGCTCTGCGCCGCCGCGGGCATGGCCTGGGCCCGCAAGCTGGACCAAACGCCGGCCCGCGTCTTCTGCCTCCTCGGGGACGGAGAGGCGGCCGAAGGCTCGGTGTGGGAAGCCGCCCAGTTTGCGTCCTTCTACAAGCTGGACAACCTCTGCGCGCTGGTGGATGTGAACCGCCTGGGCCAGAGCGGACCCACCATGTACGAACACGACACCGCCCGCTATGAGTCGCGCTTCCAGGCCTTCGGCTGGGAGTCGCTGGTCATCGACGGCCACGACGTGGGGGCGGTGCGGGAGGCCTTCGCCCGCGCGCGCACCACCCAGGGCCGTCCTTTTGGGATTGTGGCCCGCACCTTCAAGGGCAAGGGGGTGTCCTTCCTCCAGGACCGAGAAGGCTGGCACGGCAAGCCGGTGAAGAAGGGGGATGAACTGTCCCGGGCGCTGGGGGAGCTGGGCGACACCGCCATCGAGCTCCCCGTGGAGCCACGCCGCTACCCCCCCGCGCCCTCCCGTCCGCCCGTCCTACCCGCGCTCACCCCGGAATACGCCCGGGGCCAGGAGGTCGCCACCCGCGAAGCCTACGGCACCGCCCTCGCCAAGCTCGCCCGGTGCTGCCCGGAGGTGGTGGCCCTCGACGGCGATACCAAGAACTCCACCTTCAGCGAGCGCCTCAAGGAGGTGGCTCCCGAGCGCTTCGCCGAGGCCTACATCGCGGAGCAGAACATGCTGGGGGCCGCCCTGGGCATGGCCACCGAGGGCAAGATCCCCTTCGCCTCCACCTTCGCCTGCTTCCTGACCCGGGCCTACGACTTCATCCGCATGGCCGCCTACTCCCGGCCATTTCATCTGGTGCTCTGCGGCAGCCACGCCGGGGTCTCCATCGGAGAGGACGGCCCCTCGCAGATGGCGCTCGAGGATCTGGCCATGATGCGCGCCATCACCGGGTCCACCGTGCTCTACCCGAGCGACGCCGTGAGCGGGGAGCGCCTGGTGGAGACCGCGGCCCGCACCCCCGGCCTCGTCTACATCCGAACCAGCCGGCCCAAGACCCGGGTCCTCTACGACAACCAGGAACTCTTTCCGGTGGGCGGGTCCAAGACCCTCCGCGCCACCGCCCACGATGTGGTCACGGTGGTGGCGGCGGGAATTACCGTCCCCGAGGCCCTGCGGGCGGGCGAGACCCTGGGCGCGGAGGGGATCTCTACCCGGGTCATCGATCTCTACTCCGTCAAGCCCCTCGACAAAGTCACCCTCCTCAAGGCCGCGGCCGAGACCCGGGGCTTCGTGACCGTCGAGGACCACAGTGTGTGCGGGGGCATCGGGGAGGCGGTGGCGGGGGTGGTCGCGGGCCGCGCGCCCGTGCACATGCTGGGCATCCGTGAGATCCCGCGCTCCGGCAAGCCCACCGAGCTCATGAACGCCCACGGCATCTCCGCGGAGTCGATCGTGGCCGCGGTGCGCTGGCTGATGTCGGCCTGAGGACCGTCCACCGATGCCACCAGCCCGGCGGACGGGGTGCGGGGCGCTCATGAAATGACCGCGCGCCTCCTGTTACACTCGGGTATGGCTCGCGCGACCGCAAGCCCTCGGGTTCCGGCGAGCCTCGCCGGCGCCATGGCCGAAGTCGGGTCGGCCTTTCACGCGCGGGGCTGGCTCCTCGGCACCAGCGGCAACCTGAGCGTCGTCCTCGGCCGCGAGCCCCTTCGCCTGGCCATCACCCAGAGCGGCGTGGACAAGGGCGCGCTCCGCCCCGAGCACATCCTGACCATCGACGAGAGGGGCGCGGTGAAGAACGGGAAGGGGCACGCCTCCGAGGAGAGCGGGCTGCACCTGGCCATCGTGCGTCGGCGGCCGGCGGGCGCGGTCCTGCACACGCACTCGGTCTGGAGCACGCTCGTCTCCGAAGCCCACGCCGCCGATGGAGTGGTCCACATCGAGGGCTACGAGATGCTCAAGGGGCTGGCCGGCGTCCGCTCCCACGACCACCGGGAAGCCATCCCCATTCTTGCCAACTCCCAGGACTACGCCGGCCTGACCGTGGAGGTCGAGCGCGCCCTCGATCGTCATCCCGAGGCCCACGGCTTCCTGCTCCACCGGCACGGGCTCTACACCTGGGGCCGGGACCTCCCGGAGGCGAAGCGGCACGTGGAGATACTGGAATTCCTGTTCGAGGTGCGGGGCCGGCAGGGCGGCGCGCGGCCGTCCTTGGCGGGAGGGGCCCCGTGAGGGAGGAAACATGGTCCTGGTGAGGATCCCCAGCCAGAGCCGGACGCTCCAGGAGCCCAAGGCGGTACGCGAGCAGCTGGCCCCGGCGGGGATCGTCTACGAACAATGGGAGCCGGCTCATCCCGTGGCCGACGACGCGCCGCCCGCGGACGTCCTCGCCGCCTACGCGGGCGAGATCTCGCGGCTCAAGCAGGAAGGCGGCTACGTCACCGCCGATGTGATCGACGTCAAGCCGGAGACCCCCGGGCTCGAGGCCATGCTCGCCAAGTTCAGCCGCGAGCACTGGCACGACGAGGACGAGGTGCGCTTCATCCTCCAGGGGCGGGGACTGTTTCACGTCCGGCCGCGAGAGGGTCCCGTCCTGGCCATCGAGGTGGGAGGGGGGGACCTGCTGAGGGTGCCCCGCGGGACCTGGCACTGGTTCGACCTCTGCGCGGACCGGCGGATAAGGGCTATCCGTCTCTTCCAGGACCCTTCCGGCTGGACGCCCCACTACACCGAGAGCGGAGCGGAAAGGCAGCACGAGCCGGTGTGTCTAGGCCCCGCCTTCCTACCCTCACCTCCGGGGTGAGCCCCTCCCTCGCCGCCGGGCTCTCCGCGGTCGTTCTCGACATCGAAGGCACGACCACCCCCGTGGAGTTCGTCCACGCCGTGCTCTTCCCCTATGCCCGCGCGCGCGTCCGCTCCTTCCTGGAGAGCCATGCCGCGGAGCAGGGGGTGCAGGCGGACCTCGACCGGCTGCGCCAGGAGCACGCGGCCGCCGTCGCCCCCCTTCCGCCGCCCTGGCCGGACCAGCCGCCGGCGACCCGGCTGGTGGGCGCGGTCGCCTATGTGCTCTGGCTCATGGACCGCGACCGGAAGTCCACCGGCCTGAAGGCCCTGCAGGGCCGCATTTGGGAGGCGGGATACCTCTCCGGCGAGCTCAAGGGCCAGGTCTACGAGGATGTTCCCCCCGCCTTCGCCCGCCTGGCCGCGGGAGGGAGGCGGCTGGCCATCTTTTCCTCCGGCAGCGTGCTCGCCCAGCGCTTGCTCTTCCGGCATTCCACCGCGGGAGACTTGAGCGGCTTCATCCACGCGTATTTCGACACGACCACCGGACCCAAGCAGGAAGCGGCCAGCTACTCGCGCATCACCGAGGCCCTGGGCCGCCCGGCGGCCGAGGTCCTCTTTGTCACCGACACCCCTGGGGAGGCGGACGCCGCCCGGGGCGCCGGCCTGCGCACCGCGCTCTGCGTGCGCGGGGGGCGGGGGGAGCCCGGCCCCCACCCGATCATCGGCTCAATGGCCGAACTCGCTTAGTCCGCTCCCCGCCGTCGCACCACCACCGCCGTGGCGTCGTCCTCCCAGGGGCGGCCGTCGCCGAAGGCGATCGCGGCCTCGAAGAGCCCCTCCAGGATCTCCCCCGCGGTGCCGTCCCGCTTCTGCGCCACCACCGCCATCAGGCGCTCGGTCCCGAAGAACTCCCCCGCGGGGTCGCGCCGCTCCAGGATGCCGTCGGTGCAGAGCACGAGCACCTCGCCGGGCCGCACGCGGGCAAAACCCCGGCGGAACTGCACCTCCGGCAGGGGCCCGATGACCGTGCCTCCCGTGGCCAGCTCGACATACCCGTTGCCCTTAGCGGCGTCTCGGAAGAACAGCACGGGTGGGGGGTGCCCGGCGTTGACATAGGTGAGGTTGCCGTCCGACTCCAGCTCTCCGTAGAACACGGATACGAACCGGCTGGAGAGGTTGCTGCGATGGATGACGCGGTTCAGCTTGGCGAAGACGTGGGCGACCTTGAGCTCCTTTTCGATCCCCATGCGCAGACCGGTGACCACGTCGCGCACGAGGAGGGCGGCGGGCAGACCGTGGCCGCTAGCGTCTCCGATGGCCAGGCCGAGCATGTCCCCATCGAAAACATGGAAGTCGAAGAAATCCCCCCCCACCTCCTCCGCGGGAACCGAGCGGCAGGCGAGGTCGAAACCGGGGAAGTCCGGCGGTTCCTCCAAGAGGAGGCTCTGCTGGATCTCCGCCGCCTCCCGGAAGGTACCCTGCGCCCGCGCGTCCAAGAGGCGGGAGCCCAGGGCCGCGCGCACGGTGTTGAGGGTGAAGTCCACCTCCTCCAGGACCCAGCCGTCAGCGAGCAGGAAGAAGAAGACGTGGCGGTTCGGCCGCCGGCCCACCACCAGAGCCGCCGCCGCCCGGCGGGGCAGGAGGCCGAGGCGCTGGGGGGATCCTTCGGCGCTAAGGTCGCTGAAGATGTAGACGCGATGGCGAAAGATCAGGCTCAGGGGCGGCTTCGAGGGGTCGAGGGTCTCCGCCACCGGACTCTCGAGATCGCCCACCGTCTTGGTCAGGGCGAAGCCGTCCCGCCGCTCGGCGTAGAGGAGCCCCGCGCGCAAGCGCAGGTCCTCGTGCAGGGTGCGGAAGGCGTCTTCCAGGAACGACTCCAGCGCCTTCCCGGGCGGGCGCTTGGGGTCGAGGGTTCCGAAGAGCGCGTCGAGCCGGCGGTAGAGGAGCTTGGCGGTCTCCATGAAGAGGCCATCCTAGCATCTAGAAGCCGATCTCTCTCCCGATGACCTCGAGGGCCTCGTAGACGGCACGGTTCTTGGGCAGGGCCGCTATGTTCGCGCGGAGGGTGGCCAGACGCTCGGGATCTTGGGCCAGGCGGGCCACCGCGGGTGGCATCTCGCGCCAGTGCGGGACCACGAGCCCGAGCTGCCGCTCGGCCACGAAGCGGGTGTTGAACCGCTCCTGGGGAATGGTCCGGCGGTTCGCGGTCACCACCACGGGCACGCCCTGGTGGAAGGCCTCGGCCAGGGAGCCCGGGCCCGACTTGGTGATGAGCACGTCGCTCGCGGCCATGTAGTCCCCCACGCGGTCGGTGAAGCCCAGGCGGCGGAGGCGCCCCCCCGCCGCAGCCTCCAGGGGGGCCAGACGCTCGAATAGGGTCGGGTTGTCGCCGCAGATCGCGATTACGGTCCAGGAGGGAGACAAGTCGAGCAAGCGGGTCGCGAGCGGCTCCATCTCCGCGGAGCCCTTGCCCCCGAAGAGCAGAAGCAGGACGAAGTCCTGCGGGCCCAGGCCAAGCGCGCTCCGCACCCCGCTCCGCAGCTGCTGGCCTTCCCCCCGGTGGAAGCGGGGATGCAGGACCATGCCCGAGACACGCGAGATCCGCTCATTCGGGATCCCCATTTCCAAGGCTTGCTCCCCCGCGCGATCGGAGCCCACGATCACGCGATCCACCCCGGGCTCCATCCAGAAGTGGGGGGGGAAGTCGGCGAAATCCGTGAGCAGGACCAGGAAGGGCACCCCGGGATGCGTGGCCCGAAGCGCGTCCCGGATGACCCCGTTGAAGTTAGGCATGACCGAGACCACGGCCGCGGGGCGGCGCTCCCCGAGGTGGCGGGCCAGGGCCGCGCTCAGGGCCTTCTGGCGCAATGCGATGGCACCATGCAGAACCCGGAGCATGGGCACCATGAAGGCCGTCCAGCCCCGCTGGAGGAGCCCGTTGTAGGCCTCCTCGAGCGTCAGCCCGCCCAGGCTCTTGAGCGGATCCAGGGACAGCAGGAGGGACTGGAGGTTCAACACCTGGAAATGCCAGGGACGGGGGCGTTCTTCGGACGCCGCCACCAGGGCGTCCGCGGCGGCTCGATGCCCCCCTCCGGCGTCGATCGTGAAGATCAACACCTCCGGTGCGGAGGTCAAGGCAGCGAGGCGCGGAATGAGCTGACCGACTCCAGCTTCTCCTTGGCGTCGCGCAGGCGCGAGAGCAGACGCCAACGCACGATCCGCCGGAGCAGCACCCGCTCGAACCAGTGAAAGCCCGCGGGCCTTATGTCCGCGCGCGCCCGCCCCAGGAAGAGGAGGGTACCCCGGTCGCCGACCCTGCCGCTCACGAACGCCATGACCTCGACCGACGACTCGTAGTAATGGCTGGCGTAGAGCTGTTTCGAAGCCACGAAGATGCGGCTCAAGTTGCCGTCGGTTTTCTCGTAGATGGTGTTGTGATTGACGGCGATCACGGACAACCGGTGGGCCCGCTCCTCGTACCAGCTCACGAAGTCCTCGGCCGCGTCGGGGCGGGCCTGGGGGAAGTCCAGGAGGTAGCGGCGGAGCTCGGGCACGTCGGCGAGGACGAACCAGGGCCGTTCGAGCAGGGTCTGCACGCTATCCGGGGCCGGGGTCGCGCTCTTGCCGTCGCGGTAAACCGGGAGGGCCCGGTTGCCCCCCGCCTGATAGGAGGACGCGTAACCGGCCAGGGTCTCCCGGAAGAGGCCGGCCGCGCGCTCGGCCGCGGCCGGCGACGACCAGTCCACTTCCTTCCGGAAGCGCTCGATGGCGTCCGCCGAGAAGCGCACCTCGCAGTCTCCCACCCGGCACTCCCGCAGGCGCTCCAGCTCCCGGCGATCGAAGTTGAGCGCCTGCAGGTCGTGGGAGGAGGGGGGCGTCCCCAGCCGCCCCGCCCCCACCAGGTTGTCGCTGCGGCGAAGGCAGGAGGGGTCGCGGGCGCACTCGCGGAACCGGTCCTTCGAGGCCCGCACCTGCACGGCCCCGATCGTCATCACCTCCGAGCGGTCGCCGGTGTCCACCACCCGGGCCACGATGCGGCCCTGCTCGATCTCCGCGCGCTCCAGGGCCGTGAAGCCCTCCCCGCCAGGGTAGGCGGCGAGGGGTCCGAGACCGTCGACCGGCGCGCCCCGGGCCCAGAGCGCGAGGAGGGCGGCGGCCAGGAACTTCACGGGTTCAATCTTAGCCGAACCCGGGTGCTTCGGGCCCCCGAGGACCCCACCCGCGCCGGGGGCTGGTAAGATCCGCGGGGGGGGACGGCATGACAAACGAGAAAGCGAAGGCGTACCCCTGGTTCGTGGTCGGCGACATCAACGGCTTCTTCGGCCTGATGTTCGACAACCTCACCGTCCTCTCTTTCCTGGCCGGGATCCTGATCTTCGCCTTCGGCTACCCGGCGGACATCGTCTACACCCGCATGTTCCCCGGCACCGCCTTCGGAGTGCTCTTCGGCGACCTCGTCTACACCGCGATGGCGCGGAGGCTCGCCAAGAAGACGGGTCGGACCGCCATCACCGCCATGCCCCTGGGCCTCGACACGCCCTCCACCATCGGGATCGCGCTGGTCGTCCTGGGCCCCGCCTTCGTCTCCCTGAAAGGCAGACTCCCCGAGCGGGAGGCCGCGCTGATGACTTGGTACATCGGCATGGCCACCATGGTCATGATCGGCCTGGTCAAGCTGGTCCTTTCTTTCGCCGGGGCTTGGGTCCAAAAGGTGGTGCCGCAGGCCGGGCTTCTGGGATCTATAGCCGGGATCGGGCTCGCCCTCATCGGCTTCATCCCCCTAGTGGATGTGTTCGGCCTGCCCCTGGTGGGGATGGTCTCGCTCGGTCTCATCCTCTACAACCTGGTGGCCGGCATCCGCCTGCCCCGCAACCTGCCCGGGGTGCTGGCCGCGATCGCGGTGGGGACCCTGCTCTATCACGTCCTCGGACCCGCCGGGCTGGTGGGCGGGGCCTACCAGGCGCCCCTGGCGGAGTTCCACTTCGGCCTGCCGCTCCCCACCCTTGCCTTTCTCAAGGGCCTCGTGCCCGCACTGACCTACCTGCCCATCGCCTTCCCCTTCGCGCTCCTCACCGTGGTGGGCGGCATCAACGTCACCGAGAGCGCCCGGGTGGCGGGCGACGACTACAGCACCCGCGACATCCTCCTCACGGAAGCGGTCGCCACCCTCATCGCCGGGGTCTGCGGGGGCGTGGCCCAGTCCACGCCTTACATCGGCCAGCCCGCTTACAAAGGAATGGGGGCCCGCGCCGGATACACGCTCCTGACCGGCCTCTTCATCGGGCTGGGTGGGATCTTCGGTTACGTCTCCTACATCGTGGAGCTGATCCCGCGCGCCGTGCTGGCCCCCATCCTGATCTTCGTGGCTCTGGACATCATGGCCCAGGCCTATCTGGCCTGCCCCGCCCGCCACGCCCCCGCCGTGGCCTTCGCCCATTTCCCGACCGTGGCGCGGTTGCTCGCCATCAAGCTCGGCAACCCCGCGATCGTGCCCCCCGAGCGCTTCCGGGCCCTTCTGGCCGCGCCCGGGAAGGAGCTGCCGGAGGTGCTGGTGACCCTGGCCGTGGGCAACGGCTTCATCCTCACTGCCATGCTCTGGGGAGGCTTCCTGGCCGAGCTGATCGATCGGCGGCTGCCGCGCTCCGCACTCTACCTCGGCATCCTGGCCCTCTTCACGTTCTTCGGGGTGGTCCACTCGGCCTCCCCCGACGGCAACATGTATCTGCCCTGGACGCTGGCGGACGCGCAGCAGCGCACCATCCCCTACCAATTCGGGCTCGGCTACCTCGTGCTCGCCGTCTTGTTCCTGCTGCTCGGGCTCACCCGGGAAAGCCGGGAGGTCCATCCCGCGAGCGTGGACCATCCGGGAGTGGGGGGATAGGACGACTCAGCCCTTGACGGTGACGATGGGAACGAGCCGGGCCACCCGCCGGGCGAGGCCGGCTCGGTGCGTCGCCTCTACGACCGCGGTCACGTCCTTGTAGGCGCCCGGGGCCTCCTCCGCCACCCCCCGCAGCGAGGGGCTGCGGATCAGGATGCCCCGCCTCTTGAGTTCGTCCACGACCTGCCGGCCCGACCACTGCTTCAACGCCTGGTGCCGGCTCATGCCGCGGCCCGCCCCGTGGCACGCCGAGCCAAACGAAGCTTCCATACCCGTCTCCGTGCCCGCGAGCACATAGGAGCACGTGCCCATGGTGCCGCCCACGAGCACGGGCTGACCCACGGCCCGGAAGGCCTCCGGCAGGTCGGGATGGCCGGGGCCCCAGGCCCGCGTCGCCCCCTTCCGGTGGACGTAGAGCGTCTTCCCTCGCCCCCCCACCCGGTGTTCCTCGACCTTGCACGTGTTGTGGGAGACGTCGTAGAGAAGCCTCAGGTGCGCCTGGGGGATCACCTCCGCGAAAGCCGCCCGCGCCAGGTGGGTGATGACCTGGCGGTTGGCGAGGGCAACGTTGATGGCGGCCCGCATCGCCCCCAAATAACGCTCTCCCTCCGGGGAGTGGATGGGAGCGGAGGCGAGCTCGCGGTCGGGCAGGGCCAGGCGGTGGCGGGGGGCGGCGGCCAGCATCTCCTTCAGGGCCTCCGTCCCGATCTGGTGACCGAGACCGCGGGACCCGCAGTGGATGCTGACCACCACCTCCTTTTCCCGAAGGCCGTAGGCGCCGGCTGCGGGGGAGTCGAAAATCTCCGCTACCTCCTGCACCTCCAGGTAGTGGTTGCCCGAGCCGAGGGTTCCCACCTCGTCGCGCATCCGGGTCTTGGCGCGATCCGAAACGCACTCGGCCCGGGCGTCCTTCATGCGCCCGTCCTCCTCGACGCGCTCCAGATCCTCGTGCCCGCCGAAGCCCTGCTCCACCGCCCAGCGCGCGCCCCCCAGGAGCATCCGGTCGAGCTCTTCCCGCCCCAGGCGGATTCCGCCCGTGCTCCCGACCCCCGCGGGCACGGTGCGGAAAAGGGCGTCCGCGAGTTCCTCTTTCGACTCCTCCACTTCAGCACGGACCAGGCCGGTGGTGAGGCTGCGCACCCCGCACGAGATGTCAAACCCAACCCCCCCCGCGGAGACCACGCCCCCCTCTTCGGGATCGAAGGCGGCCACCCCTCCCACCGCGAAGCCGTAGCCCCAATGGGCGTCGGGCATGGCCAGGGAGGCCTTCTGTATTCCGGGCAGGCTGGCGACGTTCACCACCTGCTCGTAGACCTTGTGGTCCATCGCGCGCAGGAGCTCCTCGGTGGCGAAGAGGAGGCCGGGAACACGCATCCGCCCCCGGGGCTCGATGACCCACTCCAGGTCCGATCGGTGCTCGAAGAGAGACGGATCCACGGGCGGCTTTCCCCGGCTATACGTCCACCACACACTCCGCCACCCAGCGGCCCCGCTCGTCCTGGGCCACATGCAGGGCGGTGTAGGTGGCTCCCTTGACCTCCACCGCGGGTTGGTGGCGCGCGGGCTCGACCCGCTCCCCGAAGCAGGTGGCCAGGAGGCGGCCGCCCTTGATCGCGACCTCGAAGCGTCGGAAGAGCAGGCCCTGGGTGTCCATCTCGTAAATGACCGCATTCAGCCAGTCGAAGAGCAACGCCTCCAGGTCGGAGGCCGCGCAGGCGATCTCGACCCCTCGCTCCGGCCGCACCGAGCCCGGGTCAGCGACGACCGCGGTCAAGGCCAAGGCGACGGCGGCGAAGGCCTCCGCCGGCGTCTTCCCGCGACCCCGGACGCCGATGTCGGCGTCATGGGCGAAGTGCTCCCACTCTGCCTCGGGGGTCTGCCCCACCCGCCCTGTCCTTCCTCGCCCGACGCCCGCCTCCGGCCGGGGAGACGACGGCGAATGGCTCCGGCCGCTCCCCCCCAAACGTCAGGAGTGGCCGGCTCGGATCGCGCGCGCCAGGCGGGCCACGCCCTCGCGGATGCGCCCCTCCTCCTCCTTAGCGAAGGTGAGACGCAGGGTGTTGGCCCCGCTGCCGTCCACGAAGAAGGGCGCCCCGGCCACGTAAGCCACGCCCTCCTCGACCGCGCCGGGCAGGAGCTTCTCCGCGTCCATACCCTCCGGGAGGGTGGCCCACACGAACAACCCCCCCGCGGGGTGCGTCCAGGTGACGCCGGGCAGCCCCTCCTTCTTCAGGGCCTCCAGCATGGCGTCACGCTTGGCGCGGTAGTAGGGCCGGATCCGCACCTTCTGCTCCTCGATGAGCCCGCGGCGCAGGCAGCTCAGCACGATCCGCTGGTCAAGGCTGCTCCCGCAAAGGTTGGCGGACTGCTTGGCGATCTCCACTTTGGCCAGGATCTCCTCCGGCCCCAACAGGAACGCGGTCCGCAGCCCGGGGGCGAGGATCTTGGAGAAGGAAGCGAGGTAGAGCACGCGGCCCTCCTCGTCCATGGACTTGAGGGTGGGGCGGGGCTCGGCCTCGAAATAGAGGTCCCCGTAAGGATCGTCCTCCACGATCAACAGGTCCAGTTCCCGGGCCGTCCTCATGAGCTCCCGCCGGTTGGCCACGGGATGGCTGATCCCGGAAGGGTTCTGGAAGTTCGGGACCACGTAGAGGAGCTTCACCCTCCGGCCCGCGGCTCGCTCCTCCGCATGGCGCCGGCGAAGGTCCTCGAGGTCCAGGCCCTGCTCGTCCAGCTTTACCCCCACCATCCGGGCCTGGGCGGCTCGGAAGGCGGAAGTGGCCCCGATGTACGAGGGCAGCTCCACCAGGGCGACGTCTCCGGGGTCGAGGAGGGTCCGGCTGACGAGGTCCAGGCCCTGTTGGCTGCCGTCCGTGATCAGGGTTTGGTCGACCGTGGCCGCCATCCCTTTGGCCCGGGCGTACTCCGTCACGGCCTGGATGAGGGCGCCCACGCCGCGGGTGAGCACGTATTGGAAGGCCTGTGCGCTCTCCCGTTCCAGGATTTCGTTCACGATCTCGCGGAACTGGGTGACCGGGAAGGTCTCCGGGCTCGGCTGGCCGGGAGCGAAGGAAATGATTCCCGGCCGCTCGATGAGGGCGCTCATGCGGCGGATGGCGGAGAAGCGCATACCCCGAGCGGCGGCCGAGAAGAGGGCCTCGTGGGTGGACATTGGGGCGTGCAGTATACCCTCGCTCGGAGGGCCTCTGCATCAGGTGGCGCCCCGCGCCTGGGGAGGTTGCTAGTCCGGTCTGATGATCATGACCTCCGTGGACTTGATGAGTGCGGCCACGATTTGGCCCCGCTGGAGCCTCATTTCCCGGGCGGCGTCCGACGTGATGATGGAGTTGATGCGCTGGCCGGCAATCGAGATCGTCACTTGCGCCAGCAGCCCGTCGATTCGGATGTCCGTAATGCGTCCCAGGAGCTGATTGCGACCGCTAATCCTTCGGAAGTACTTGCGTCGTGTCTCGACACTGCCCTTTTCGGCCTTCCGGGGCAGAAGCCGATCGATCTCCGACTCGGGGATGCGGTGGTGTCCCCCCGGCGTTTTCACGGTTCGGAGCTTCTTGGCGTAAATCCATTGCTTGAGGGTGGTGTAGCCCACCCGCAGAACCTCGGAAGCCTCTCGAGGCGTTAGGAGCTTGGGGGGCCGGACTCGCCTGTCTGCCATTATCCAACCGGCCGCTCGGCCGCGGTTCGGGAAGGGTAGCATCCCTCTGGGGCCTCACGGAAAGGAGCCAGAATCAGAACGGCAGGCATGCCAACACGATCCAGTTGCGGCTCCTACCGAGGCTAGCGGTTGCAGCTCGTTACCAGAGCAGCTTTAGCGCTAGCTGAATTTGCCTTGATGTCGTTGAGGTGCTTGTAACCTGTCCCGCCGTGGGTGATTGCACGGGGAAGGTCGCGTTCGGCGGGGCCTGCAACACATGGGTGATGAGGTTCGGGGTGTTGAAATTGGCCTGGTTCAAGAGATTGAAGACCTCCAGCCGGAACTGAAGGTTCACGTTCTCGCTTACGTGAGTATCCTTGAAAGCGGAAAAATCCCACGTCGCCAGCCCCGGACCCGTATAGGCATTCCTTCCCACATTGCCGTAGAAACCGCTGTTGCTCGGCGGCGCGATGAAAGCGTTGGGATTGAACCACTGATTCGGATTCCCCGTAACCACTGATCCCTTAAATGCGGGGTTCAAGAAGGGCCGGACCGGATTGCGCGAATCGCCGTTGTTCGCGGGGTTGTAGGCGAGTTGTGGCGTAAGCGGGAATCCCGACTGCACGCTCACGACGGAGTTCAGCGTCCATCCGCTGACGATGCCGTCGGCAATGCCGTGGAGGCCGCCCAGAAAGCGCCGTCCGTGGCCGAACGGCAGGGCATAAATGACGTTCACCGCGGCGGCGTGCCGGACGTCGTACGTCGCCGGCCCCCAGTCTGCGCTTTTGTTGTAGGGGTTCGAGAGTAGCGCTACCGCATTGCTCGCCGCAGTGGCATTGAGCGAATCCCCATCATCCAGCGCCTTGGACCAGGTATACACGGCGCGAAGCGAGAGCCCTCCACTGAAACGACGGTTCAGATCCACTTGCAGCGCATTGTACGAACTGTTGCCTTGGGAGACCCAGGTCCACGTATTCGCGAGCGCGGTGTTTGGCTTGACGTTAGTGGGATTGAAATACGTCCCCTTCGGCACGGGTTGCCCGGCTAACGCGCCAAACACCGGCAGGCCGGTCACTGGGTCGAGCGTCGTGGGGAACGTAGCCGGGCAGGGCGACGCTGGACAGACAACAGGAGCGGGCGCATTGGCGTCGACCCCGATGATCTCGTGATAGCCATGGCTTCCGACATAGCCCACGGTGAGGGACGTGCGGGGGAGGATTTCCCGCTCGATCCTGAACGAGTAGGAGATTAGGGTGGGCGTGTACATGTCGGGTTGAACTCCACCCGGCACCAAGAGAGCAAGTGGAGTTGTCGGCGGTGGTGCGCTGCGCTGGATGGGATTGCCTGCAGCGCCAAAAATATTCGTGAGGCTGGTGGCGCCGATCGTGTAGACCGGGTTCGAGGGCGCGTTCTGGTCCGCTCGATAGCCCAGCGCATCCTGGAGGTCGTTGTACACGCCGAAGCCCGCATGGATGACGGTCTCCTTGTCAAACGGACGCCACGCGATACTGATTCGCGGCTGCGGCAAGAATGTCGCGCGGTTGATCGTGAACAAAGAGTCCCCCACTCGCGGCAAACAAACGTTCTTGGCTGGTTGAGATGCGCACGCGATGGCCGAGCTGCCGAAGGTGTAGTTCGCAGCTCGCCCATGCGCCTCATTCCAGCCGGTGCTGAACTCGTCGCGAAAGCCCAGGGACAGAGTCAGGTCCGAGCGTACGCGAACCTCATCTTGGGCGTACCAGGCGCCGAAAAGCGACCGCCAGTTCATCTCCGTTGGCGCCGGGTCGTATAAAAAGCTCGCCGTGCCGGCCAAAAAGCTGGGGAGTCCAGTAAAGGTCACCTGTCCATACTGACTGAGCGCGATCACCTCGTTGGATTGGAACGGTTGCAACCACAAGCCGACCCGAAGCTGATGTCGTCCTTTGGTGAACGCCAGATCGTCTGCGACGGTGTACAAGTTGCGCGCGATGTGCAGATTGCTTCCGTTATTGCTCCCCGCCAAGCCCAACTGCGCCTGCGGATTGGAAGCCTGGCTGCCGCCAACCACCACCGCGCCGACGGGAAGCCCGGCCAGGAAGCCCGGTACGCTCGCCGCCGGAGTGCCCGGCGTGGGCTCGCCGGTGAAGAAATATCGGGCACGGGAGAAGCCGATGCGGGCCGTATTGAGCAGCGTCGGCGAGAAGACATGCGTCTCCTGCACGCTCAGCACTTGCTCCTGCAGGCTCAGCAAATCGGTGCTGTAAGGATCGAACGGCGTTGCCGTGACGGAGCTGCTGTCGTCGAGGGTGTAGACCAAGCTCGCAGAATCTCTAGTCGAAAACACGTGATCCACTCGCACCGTGCCGAAATCCTCGCGGATGGTCCGCAGAGGACTGCTGAGTACCTGGGCGACTCCGTCACCTTTGGCGTTGACCTTGAAATCGGGGGCGCCCGCCGGAGCTACCGGCCACAGGTTCAGGAGACCGAGGTTTTTGACGACGGGAGCGGCATCCAGCCGGGCCTGCGCGTCGGGAACGTAGGCCACGGAAGTTTGGTGCAGATTCTCGCGGAATCCCTCGTAGTTGACGAACAAGAAGGTCTTGTCCTTCTGGATGGGGCCTCCCGCCGAAGCGCCAAACTGATTCCTCTGAAATGGCGGAGCGGAAGGACCGGCATCGAAAAAGTTGCGGGCGTCTAGGGCGTTGTTACGCAGGAACTCAAAGATCGACCCGTGCCACTGATTCGTCCCGGATTGCGTCACGATGCTGACTTGGCCCCCCGGCTTCTTGCCGTACTCGGCGCCGTAGCTGTCCCGCAGAATGTTGAATTCCCTCACCGCGTCGATGCCCAGCAATTGCCCGCTGGCACCTCCGGGGGTCATGTTGTTTTCGGCCGCACCCGTGAACTCCACGCCATTCAGCAAAAAAAGGTTCTGTTGGGGCCGGTTTCCGGAAACAGAGAACATATTGGCGGTCGTTGAATTGGAGATTCCGATCCCTCCCGTCTTTTCCCAGGTGAAGTTCACGACGCCCGGATTAAGGAGAGTGAGCAAGTCGTAGCTCCGGCCGTTCAAAGGAAGGTTCTTGATCTGCTGCTCTCCCACCAAGCCGGAGATGTCCGCGGTCGTTGCGTTCACGGGTGAGATTTCCGCTATCACGGTGACCTGCTCCGTGACCGCTCCAACCTGCAGGCTGAAGTCAAGGCTCGCTTGCTGTCCCACGACTAGATGGATTCCGCCACGGACCGTCGTCTGAAAGCCATCCTTACCCACCGCCACCTCGTACGGGCCGACCGCGAGCGCAAGCAACCGATAGCGCCCGGCCGCATCGGTTGTGGTATTGCGAACGGTACTCGTTTCAAGACTCTTGGCGGCGACGGTGGCGGCGGATATCGTCGAGCCGGAGGAGTCGGTGACGACGCCGGAAATTGCCGCTGACACTTGAGCCGCAGCACGCGACGGATTCCCCACGAGCATGAGGAATGTAGCGCACAAGAGCGACCGCTTTATCAAACGACAACGAGCGACGCGCATTTGAGTCTCCTGGAAAGATTAGTCTTTTGGCCGCAGGTGCTCCCCAGCTCTCGCTTCCGGTGCTTCACACTCCGCGTTACGGTGGGGATCAGAGGCGCCTCGGTCGGGGCCACCAACCGGAAGGTCGCGAGCTGCCCGCACACAGTTCTACACCAAAGACGACCATAGTGACCGATTTCATTCGTTTACGAGTGTTATAATTGAGCATATCTGTGCTCTTGGTGTCAACTGCGGTCGTGGGCGGTGGGCGCGGTTGTGAGCCCCGTGGTCGGATCGGCCTCAGCCTCAGCGGGCTGGCAAGTCGTTCGCGTTGCGACCTGTCACCCGGCTCGATCACCGGCGCCGGTGACCCGAGGGTCGTCCAACTCCGGATGAAGCTGATAGTCTGACCGCGCCGCGGATTTTTCAGGAGGTGGGACGATGACCAGGGAGCAGGGTACAAGTCTGCGCGCCGCTACGTTGCTCTGGGTGCTGTGCTCCCTTGCCTCCCCTGGCCATAACTGGGCGCAGGAGCCGGTCGTTTCGCCCAGCACCGGCATCGTGCTGAGAATAGAGGGGCTGGTCGACAAGCCCCTGGGCCTGTCGGCCGCGGATCTGGCACGGATGCCGCGCCAGACCCTGGAGGCCAGAGACCGTGACGGGAAGCTCGTGCGCTTCGCGGGCGTCACGCTCACCGAGGTCCTTAGGGCGGCGGGAGGCCCGTTGGGCGAGAAGCTGCGCGGCACGCAGCTTTCTAAGTTCCTCCTGGTCGAAGCAGCAGATGGCTACCGGGTGGTGTTCGCGCTTCCGGAGTTGGACCCCGCATTTACGGATGAGAGCATCCTGATCGCCGATCGTCGGGACGGGCAGCCCCTCTCGGCTGCCGAGGGTCCGCTACGTCTAGTGGTGCTGCACGAGAAGCGACAGGCACGTTGGGTGCGACAAGTGACCACTCTGAGGGTGTTGCTGGCAAACCCCTGAGGGGCGTTACGACCTTCCGGGGCCTTTGGGGGCCCCGGAAGGCACGTGTCGGCCTCTTAAGGAAGGGTGAAGCGAACGTCGACGTACAGCATGTTCGTGCTGGCGCTGGTCGGCGCATTCACGGGAACCGACCAGGGCGTGCGCTTGAGGTAGGAGTACTGCGTGATGAGCCCGAGGGAGGTCTTCTTGTCCTTGTCCCTCCAGAACGTCGGGTTGACTCCGAAGGTGTACTCCTCGACCCGGTGGTTGGCGCTCGCGGCGCCCGTGGTCCCGAAACCGGCCTTGCCGTCCGAACTTAGAGTCTGGTCGATCCACAACCCGCTGTAGTACCCGTAGATCCAGACGTTCCCGACGTGCAGTTCGAGGCCATCGACCGTCGATGAGGACTTCACCGTCTGGATCGTGCCGTCGGTGTTCACGATCAGGTCGGGAGCAAGGCCGAAGATGTATCTGCCGCCGCCCTTGCCCGTGAAGCCGTTCGCGATCAGGAAGAAGCCCTTGGCGAGCTCGAAGTTGACGCCCACGCTGCCCGCGGCGCCGGTGGCGGAACTGGACGACCCGCCGTTGGCGGGGTTGAAGGCCTTGAAGCTACGGACCACACCCGCCACCTCGAAATGGAAATGCTGTTCCTTCCCGCCGTCGAAGGCGAGCTTGGCCGTGAAGTCCGGGGCCTGGTTCGGGGTGCCGTTACCGGTCGTGTTGTTGTCGAACTGGGCGCCGTAGGTCGAGGCGAGCGCGCTCGGGAGGACGACGGCGGCCCCGATGAACTGCTGGGGGTTTTCCGCCGCCACCGCCAACGCCGCGTGGTCGTTGAAGTGAAAGCCCACTCGGACCTGGGGCTGCCGCGCCCAGACGAGGCCGGCAAGGTAGTTCGTGTCCATCTCCCTCCCGTAGAAGATGTCGTCCGTGTAGGGGGAGATGCCGTTCCGGTTGGGTGTCATGAGGCTCCAGGCCTGCCCCGCCACCAACTCCACGGAGTGACTCTGGATTTGCGCGAAGTAGTTCCGCATCCGGAAGGTGTAGCTGTTGCTCGTAACCTGAGAGTTGACGACCTGGAAGCCCAGGAAGTCACCCTCGAAGTAGCCTGCGTACTTTGTCTCGTTGATTTTTCCGGTGACCCTCAGTCCAAAGCGCGAGTTCTGGGGACTGAGCTTGACTTCGCTCAGGTTGCCCGCGACGGTGGGCACGGAACCCGTGGCCGTGCCGGCGGACGCGAAGGGGATGCCTCCGAAGGAGGTACCAATCCCGCTGCCCACGTTCGTCGAGCGGTAGACTCCGGTGAGGTCGACGAAGCCGAAGGGGGCGAACTCGGTGCTTCCGATCTTGAAGGACAAGGGCGAGACCTTGTCCTCGTCGGCCGGGGCGGGGGCTTGGGCGGTGGCAGGCGCAGCGGGCGCAACCTTCACCGGCTCCGTGGCCGCAGACGTTGCAACGGGGTTGGGCTCTACTCGCGCGACCGGGGGATTCGCGTCTTGCTGCTCAACGGGGTCGGCGACTGCCGAGACACCGGCAATGATGCCGAGACCCAGCAGCCACGCAAAAGCAGACCGCATTCGTTCCTCCTTGACAATCGTGACAGTCGTGAATCGAGGCCGAGGCTGGACTCCAAACAATGACACAAAATTCTCTGAGACTTAGCACCGCTCGGTTCGAAAACCCGGACGGGAGGAAAGCCCGCCGCCTGCGGGCGCCGGCTCCCAACCCAGTCCCCCTTCCACTGGCGCCCTTGGCACGGCCCAGTGTGGTACCGAGGGGTTGAGTAGTAACAAGGGCAAATGACAGCCATATGACATTCTAGAGACGCTCTCGTGGTGGCCACGGGCAGGGTCGCTCGGCAAACGGTCCGGCGGGGACGCCTGACCGGTCGAAAGACCCCCGAAAGTGCCGTTTGGCGGAAGGGGAAGTGCCCTGTGGACCTTCGGTGAGGACGGGGCCGACCCTCAGCGGCCGGCGATCTGGTATTCGAGGGTGGCGAGCGCCAGCCGATACTGGTACCCGGCCGCGACGTTGCTGATCTCCGCCTGGGTCTTCTGTAACTGGGCCTGGCTCAACTCCACGATCGAGCTCAGCCCCAGGTTGTAGCGTGTCTCCGCGAGGTCGAGGGCCAGGCTGGCCTGGGCCAGGAGTTGCCCGGTCACCTCGAGTCGGCGAAAGGCCGTGCTCGCGTCCAGCCAGCTCGTGCGGACGTCGCGGCCCACCCGATTTTGCAGCTCGATGAGGCTCTGGTGAGCGGCTTCCGCCCGCAGATCCGCCTCCCGCGCCCGAGGGACGAAGAGGAAGTTGTTGAAGACCGGGATCTCGACGTTGACGCCGACAGCACCGAACCACTGCGAGAGGTGGTCGTTGCGGATGGGAGCCACGCCCACCGCACCCAGAGCCCTTACGCTCGGCAGGAGGAGGTCATGCTCGGCCTTGCGAAACTTCTCCGCGGACTCGTAAGCGAGTTCGAGGGCGGCGAGCTCCGGCCGTCGACCTAGGGCCTGGGCGACGAGGGGCTCGATGTCGGGCGGGGGGGGTGGCAAAGGCGAAGTATCCTCGACGAGCTCGAAGGTCTGTTGGGAGGGATAGCCGAGAACCTCGGACAGGCTGGCCCCGGCGGCGTCGACACCGTTCTGGGCGTCGAGGAGGAGAAGCTTGGCCTCCGCCAGATTGACCTTCGCGAAGCTCAGGTCCAGGGCGGATCGGAGCTTGCTGTTGGCCAGGGCCTCCACCTGATCGGCCACCGCCTGCCGCGCCGAGACCGTTTGCTCCGCCACCTTGAGGACGGCCTGGCTCTGGAGGGCGCGGAAGAATGCCTGGTCCGCGGCCAGGATGATTCGGGCCGAGATCGCCCGGCTGTTCTCTTCCTCGGCCTCGGCGCGCAGCTTCGCGCTCGAGAGCAGATTGGTCGAACGCCCGAAGTCGGTGATCAGCTGGCTGAGAATGGCCCCGGTGGCGACGCGTTCGTAGATGATCGGGTTGTTCAGGCCTCCCGCGCTGATGCGGCTATTCTCGTGGGCATCGACGGCGGTGGCATAGGCGGCGCCCGAGGGCAGGAGAGTGGAGCGAACCTCGCGGGTGACCTGGCCGGCGGCCAGGGCGTTCAGGCGGGCCACCGAGACCTGGGGGTTGTTGTGGAGGGCCAAGTCTTCGGCCGCCTTCAGGGAGAGCCGGGCGGGGGGCGGTGGCGCTCCCGCGGGGGCAGCTTGGAGAGAAGGGCGGGCGAGGAGAACGAACAAAGCCAGGGCAATGAGTCTTTTCACGCGCGAGCCCCCGGGGACGCCACCTCCTCCTTCCGGTGGAAGTCGAGGTAGGCGGCGGGGACGAGGTAGACCGTCACCACCACCGACACGAGCAGGCCGCCGATGATCGCGCGCGCCAGGGGCGCGTAGGCCTCGGCCCCGGTTCCGAGCTTCAGGGCCATGGGGAGGAGGCCGATGATGGTGGCCAGGGACGTCATGAGCACCGGCCGGAGTCGGATCCGGCAGGCGACGGCCACCGCTTTCGCCAGGGGTTCCCCCTCCCGGCGCAGGCTGCGGGCGAACTCCACGATCAGGATGCTGTTGGAGACGACGATGCCGACCATCATCACGACTCCCATCAAGGACATGACATTCAGCGTGGTTCCCGTGCCCAGGAGGACGAGGAGGACCCCCGTGAGCCCCGGGGGGATGGCGAGCAGGATGATGAAGGGGTCGAGGAACGACTCGAACTGAGCGACCAGAATCAAGTAAACAAGGAGCACCGCGAGGAGCAGCCCTCCGCCAAAGCTCCGGAAGGAGGCCCGCATGCCCTGCACGGAGCCGCGCACGTCCACCCGGATCCCCTCCGGGAGCCGAATGCGCCGCACGATCCGGTCGATGGACGCGCTCAGCCCGCCCAGGTCTTCGGAAGCGGGCGCCACGTAGACGTCGATGACGCGTCGGAGTTGGTAGTGGTCGACCTCGGTGGGGGACTGGATGGGCGCGATGCGGGTCACAGCGTCGAGCTGGGTGGGGATCGCGCTGCCCGCCGACCGTATCGGGATCTGCTTGAGGTCGCCCAGGGAACGGATCTTGTTCTCGGGGTACTGGACGGTCAAAAGGTAGTCGTTGCCGCTCTTGGGGTCGACCCAGAAGCTGGGGGCGATCATCTGGTTTGAGGTCAAGGCGGTGATGACGTTGTTGACGACCTCCTTCTGGGAGAGACCGAGCTGGCTCGCCCGCTCGCGGTCGATGTCGAGGCGGAGGGCGGGATAGTCGAGATCCTGGGGGATGAGGACGTCGCTCGCGCCCCCGAGCTTGCGCGCCTGGCTGGCCACGTCCAGGGCAACCTTGTAGGTCTTCTCCATGTCCAACCCGCTTACCTGGACGTCGATGGGGGCGGGAAGCCCCAGGTTGAGCACGGCGTCGGCCAGGCCCCCCGACTGAAAGTATGCGCTCACCTCGGGCATCTCCTGCCGTAGCTTTGCCCGCACGCGGTTCATGTATTCGTAGCTTCCGACCCGGTGGCCCTCCTCCAGGCTGACCTGGACGAAGGCGGTGTGCTGAGCCGAGTTGGGCGTGTAGATGGCCGAGAAATCAGGGGTGACCCCGATGTTGGACACGATCATGCCCCGCTCCCCCGGGGGCACGACCTCGCGGATCTTCTCCTCCACGCGCGCCACATAGCGCTCGGTCAGCTCCAAGCGCGTCCCGGAAGGTGCCTTGAGATTGAGGACGAACTGCCCTGGATCGGTGCGGGGGTAGAAGGCCACGCCGAGCAAGGGGTAAGCGAACAGGCTGAGAAGGGAGACGCCGACGAGGACACTCACCGTAGCGCGCGGTCGGTGGAGGGCGCGGGCCAAGGTGTGGTCGTAGTGCCGAAGCAGCTTCTCGAAGTAGCGATTGAAGCCGGCCACGACCTCCCCAAAGCGGGACCGCGAAGAAGGCACCGCGTGCTCATGGACGAGGTGGGCACTCTTGATCAGGTTGGCGCAGAAGAGGGGGACCACGGTCAGGGCCACGAAATAGGAGGCGAGGAGGGAGAGCACCACCGCCGCCGCCAAGGCCACGAAGAGGAAGCGGCTCACTCCATACAGGAAGACCACGGGGAAGAACACAACCATGGTCGCGAGAGTCGCGGCCAGGACGGGGAGCGCCACCTCCTGGCCTCCCTTTTCCGCGGCCAGGCGCGGCTCAGTCTTCATCTCGAGGTGCCGGAAGATGTTCTCCAGCACGACCACCGAGTTGTCGATGAGGCGGGAAAAGGCAAGGGCAAGCCCACCCAGGGCCATGGTGTTAACGGTGCCCCCTCCGGCATCGATGGCGAGCAGGGCGGCCAGGGCGGAGAGTGGAATGGAAAGGAAGACGGCGGCGGTGGCACGCACGCTGCCCAAGAAGAGCAGGATCATGACCCCGGTGAGCACCAGGCCAATGGCGCCCTCGTGCAGCAGGTTCTCGATCGCCTTCTTGACGAAGACGGATTGATCGAACACCACCCTGGCCACCATTTGCTTGGGCACGTCGGTCAGGTTGCCGACCGCGCGCTGGATCCCGTCCACCACCGCGATGGTGTTGGTGTCTCCTCCCTGCTTCAGCACCGGTAGGTAGACGGACTTCTGACCGTCGATGCGGACGACGTTGGTCTGGATCTGCTCCGCGTCCTGCGCCCGGCCGACGTCCTGTACCAGTACGGAGGCCCCGTTCACCGTCTTGAGGGGGAGGCGGTTGATCTCCTCCGTGGTCGGGAGCTGGCTGTTAGTGTAGAGGTTGTAGTCGATGGCGCCTATGCGGACGTCCCCCGCGGGCAGGATGAGGTTGTTGTCGTTCACGGTGCGGACCACGTCCATAACGCTCAGCTGGTGGGCATCGAGCTTCAAGGGATCCACGTAGACCATGATCTGGCGGTAGCGTCCGCCGAAGGGCTGGGGGACGGAGGCCCCATCAACATTCGCCACCTGGTTGCGGACCGTGTACTGCCCGAGGTCGCGGAGCTGGGTCTCGTTGAGCCCTTCCCCCTTGAGGGTGATGAGGCAGACCGGGAGGCTGGAAGCATCGAACTTGAGGACCACGGGGGGGAGGGTGCCCGGGGGCAGCCGCCGCAGGTTGGCCATGGCGAGGTTGGCGATGATGCTCAGGGCGGCGTTGGCGTCGGTGCCGGGCTGGAAGTAAACCTTGATGAGGCTCACGCCGGGAAGAGATCTGGACTCGATGTGGTCGATTCCGCTCCCCAGGGTGAAGAAGCGCTCGAAACGTCCCGTTATGTCGGTCTCGATCTGCTCGGGCGGCATGCCCGAGTAAAAAGTGGCGACCACCACCACCGGAATGTTGATGGGGGGGAAGAGGTCCACGGGCATGCGCGCGACGGCGGTCGTCCCAACCACCGCCACCATGAGACAGACCACAACGACGAAATAGGGGTAGCGGATCGCGAAGCCCGACACTAGGAGAAGCCCTCTCCGGTCTTCTCCGCTTCCGGGGAGAGCTCGTGCGGTGTGACCGGATCCCCGATCCGGAACTGGCTGCGGCTGCCGATGATCACCCGGTCACCCTCTCGAAGTCCGGAGAGCACCTCGACTCGTTGGGGTCCCTCGAGGCCCAACTTCACCGACCGCTCCTCGACGACGTCCCCGGCTCCGATGACCAGCACCCGGGCCTCGGAGCCGGTGCGGGCCACCGCCTGGAGGGGGACCGTGAGCACCCGGTCCCTCTGCGCCAGCACCAGGTCCGCCTCTGCGTACATGCCCAGAACGATCGACCCGTCAGGGTTGTCCACGTCGATCTCGGTGCGCATGGTACGGGTCTGCTCGTCCAAGGCGTCCGCGAACCGAGCCACCCGACCCTCGAACGTGCGGCCCAGGGTGGGGACGCGGACCCGGACCACCGTTCCCAGGTGGACCTGGGGTACGACGGACTCCGGAGTGGGCAGCACCAGGCGCAGCTTCGTGGTGTCCGCGAGCCGAACCACGGGCATGGCCTGGGTGCTGGAGGCCGTGCCTGCCTGGATCAGGGCTCCCGGATCCGCGTAACGCTTGGTGATGACGCCGGCAAAGGGTGCGGTGATCCGGGCGTAGTCGGAAAGGGCCGTGACGCGCTGCGTCTCCGCCTTTGCCACCCATAGCTGGTTCCCGTTCTCGGAAAGCGCGGCGCGGGACACCTCGATCTGAGCCTCGGCCTGCTTGTCCCGGGCTTGGGCCTCGTCCAGCTCCTGCTCCGCGATCAGACCCGGCCGCGTCTGAGACGCCTCCTTCAGCCGCGCATAGGCAGAGTGGGTGGCGGCATGAAGCGACTCCGCCTTCTCGAGCTCGCTCTGGGCACGGCGAATGCTGTCTTCACTGCGTCTTGTCGATGCTTCCGCCCCCAGGACCTGCGCACTGAGCTCCGGCACCTCCAGAACGGCCAGGACCTGCCCCGCCTTGACACGGTCTCCTACGTCCACGGAGATCTTGCGGATGTAGCCAGCCACTTTGGCGTGGAGGTCGGCCTCTTGGAAGGGGCGGAACTCACCGGATAGGGTGAGGACGCTTGAGAGGGGCGTGGGCACGACCCGTACGACCGCGGCGAGGGGGGACGCGCCTTTCGGGCTGCTGCCTGTGCTGGCCCGGCCTGAGAAGGCCAGGACCGCCGTCCCCACGATCAATACCGGCGCCGCGATTAGGAAGTGCTTGGTCTTAAACCTAAGCCCCATCTCCGGGACACGCTCTCCGATACAAGCCCTTCGAGGATCCCCTAGCCCGACGGAGCGCCTCTCTCCGGCTAGGAAGAGGACGTCGGAACTCCGGAAACCGGGGTTCGAGCCGCCGACCGAGCAGGCAGAATAGCATAGACGACCGGAGCACGCCCACGCGGGGGAGGCCGCCGCGTCGCCCACGCCCGTGGCTCTGCTGGATGTCACTGACCGGCCGCTGGTTGCGGGCAAGACTCACGCTCGCCGGTGGCCGCCGTCCTTCCCGTCGACCTCGGGAGAGTTAACAGTGTTGTTACACGTTCGTCACTCCGGCGCTTCCTGCCTCCGAGAGGCTGGATGACGGTGGTCTTGGCGAGGGATCCCGAGAGTTCCCATCGCACTCACCTAAGGAACAGGCTGGGGTTGGAGGAGCTTCTCAACTCAAGGCTTTTTGAGTCGGCACGCAGTTACACGCGTGCTATGGAGGTGGCGCTCGACGGCGTGAGGCGAGGCACTGCCAGCTCCTGTCCACCCCCTTCAAACCCTGAGAGGCACGCGATTTCACAGAGAATTAACCCGGACGAAACGGCCTGTTTGCACGCGCTGGCTACGGTTAGCGGAGGCGTTGCGGGCCCACCGTCCGCTTGACCACGGAGGACAGCAAGATGAAGAGCTCCATTGGGTTCGCCGCTGCCGCCACGCTCCTCGCCGCTGCCGTATCGGCGGAGACGATCCAGATCGACGGGGCAGGGGCGACCTTCCCGTATCCCATCTACTCGAAGTGGTTCTCGGAATACAACAAGCTCCACCCCGAGGTCCAGATCAACTATCAGTCCATTGGTTCCGGGGGCGGGATCCGGCAGCTCACCAACCAGACCGTGTTCTTCGGGGCTAGCGATGGACCGATGACGGACGAGCAGCTCAAGGCTGCCCCCGCGCCAATCCTCCACTTCCCGACCGTGCTGGGGGCGGTGGTGCCGGTCTACAACATTCCGGGCGTGAGCGCGGAGCTCAAGTTCACCGGCCCCACCCTCGCCGATGTCTACCTCGGAAAGATCACGAAGTGGAACGACAAGGCGATCGCCGCCGAAAACCCGGGCGTCAAACTGCCTGCAAGCGACATCGCGGTCGTCCACCGCTCCGACGGGTCGGGGACGACCTACATCTTCGTTGACTACCTCGCCAAGACCTCGCCAGAGTGGAAGACCAAGGTCGGCGTAGCCACGTCCGTGAACTGGCCGGTGGGAGTGGGGGGGAAGGGCAACGAAGGCGTCTCCGGGCTCGTGACCCAGACCCCGAACGCCATCGGCTACGTCGAGCTCATCTACGCCCTTCAGAACAAGATCGCCTTCGGCAGCGTGAAGAACCACGACGGCGAATGGGTCAAGGCGAGCCTCCAGTCCGTCACCGCCGCCGCCGCCGCCGTCGAGGGGAAGATGCCCGCCGACTTCCGTGTATCGATCACGGATGGCGCGGGTAAGGGTGTCTACCCGATCTCGTCCTTCACCTGGCTCCTCTTCTCCGAGAGCCCGAGCGACAAGGCCAAGGCAAAGATCATGGTGGACTTCACGAAATGGGCGCTCAGCGACGGACAGAAGTACTGCGCCGACCTGGGTTATGCGCCCCTTCCCGCGAGCGTTGTAAAGCTGGAGATCGTCGCCCTGGCAAAGATCAAGTAGGTAAGGCCCCTATGTCCAAGCGCCCGTCCCGAACGGCGGCCCGCGGCGACCTGGGCTTCCGCCTGGGGACGGGCGCATTCGCGGTTTTCCTGTGCCTCATCGTGATTGGGATCGGGGTCATCCTCGCTAACCAGTCCTGGCTCTCGATCGACAAGTTCGGCCTCGGCTTCTGGCGGGGAACCACTTGGGACCCCGTGGCCGGCGAGTTTGGCGCCTTTCCCTTCATCTGGGGGACGCTCTACTCGTCCCTTCTTGCCCTCCTCATCTCCACCCCTATCGCCCTCGGAATCGCCGTGTTCCTGTCCGAGCTCTCGCCGCCCGTGCTCAAGCAGCCCCTCATCTTCCTGACCGAGCTCTTAGCGGCGGTTCCCTCAATCGTCTACGGGCTCTGGGCCATTTTCGCGCTCGTCCCCCTGGTTCGGCAGCTGGAGGTCCTCTGTCCCGAGTGGCTCCGGCGAGTGCCCCTCTTTAGCGGTCCGCCTCTCGGGGTGGGCATGCTCGCCGCGGGCCTCGTGCTGGCGGTGATGGTGATTCCCTTCATCGCCTCGGTGGCGCGAGAGATCCTGAAGGCGGTGCCCGTTACCCAACGGGAGGCCGCCTATGCGCTCGGGGCCACACGCTGGGAGGCGATCCGGATGGCCCTCTACTATGGGCGCACCGGGATCATGGGTGCTGTCATGCTCGGGTTGGGACGGGCCTTGGGCGAGACTATGGCCGTGACCATGGTCATCGGTAACAATCCCCAGGTGTCCTCGTCTCTCTTCGCCCCCCAGTACACCATGGCGGCCGTGATCGCCAACGAGTTCACGGAGGCAGCGGGGGAGCTCTATCTCAGCGCCCTGGTCGAGATAGGGCTCGTGCTCTTCACCATCACCATCATCATCAACATCCTCTCTCAGCTCCTGATCTGGAGCGTCAGCGACCAGCGCGTGCCCCGGCGAGTCGTGCTCAAGCCGAAGCCGGCACTGGCGGCCTGAGCCCATGGCCATCCAGATCACAGCTCACGATCGGCGACGCAAGGTCCTCTCTCGTCTGGTGGAGGTCGCCTGCGCAGGGTCGGTGCTAGCCGCCCTCACCCCCCTCGCCCTCGTGCTTTACTTCGTGCTCAGCCAGGGCCTCCCCGCCCTCAGTCTTGGTTTTTTCACCAACATGCCCAAACCCGTGGGCGAGCCCGGCGGGGGAATGGCCAACGCGATGATCGGCACCCTGATCCTGCTTGGCCTGGCCGGGGCGCTCGCGGTGCCGGTGGGGATCGCGTGCGCTGTCTATCTAGCGGAGTACCCGAAGCGGCGTCTTGCCCAGGCGGCTACTTTCGCGGCTGACATCCTGAACGGTGTTCCCTCGATCGTGATTGGCATCTTCGCTTATGTGATTGCGGTCCTTCCCTTTCGGCGCTTCTCCGCCCTGGCCGGCGGGTTCGCTCTGGGTGTGATGATGATCCCGATCGTGGTCCGCACGACGGAGGAGCTGCTCGCTCTGGTGCCCCCGAGCCTGCGGGAGGGTGCGCTGGCCCTGGGGGCGACGCGTGGGCGGGCGACCTGGAGCGTGATCCTGCCCGCGGCCCTTCCCGGCATCGTGACCGGGGTCCTGGTGGCGCTTGCCCGCGTGGCCGGCGAGACCGCCCCCCTCCTCTTTACGTCCTTCAACAACCAGTTCTGGTCCGTCCGGCTGGACAAGCCGATCGCCTCCCTCACCGTGCAGATCTTCACCTATGCCATCGCTCCTTACGAAGATTGGCATCGTCAGGCCTGGGCGGGGGCCGCCGTGCTCATCGGGGCGATGCTGGTCTTCTCGGTGCTGGCGCGGACGGTGACGCGCCGGCTGGAAAGGATGCACCGGCCTTGAGTCCACCAGAGGTGTCCATGTCCTCCGACGCTCCCGCCACCGCGGAGACGGGGATCCGGATCAGGACGGAAGTGAAGACCACCAGTGCCCCTGCCCCCGAGGCGTCGGTCGCGATCGAGATTCAGGGGGTAGGGATCGCGTACGGGGACAACCAAGTGGTCCACGACGTGACCATGGACATCTCCGAGCGGCAGGTCACCGCCTTCATCGGCCCCTCCGGCTGCGGGAAGTCGACCCTTCTCCGCTGCCTGAACCGGATGAACGATCTCATCGACAGCGCCCGCGTGATGGGAAAGATTCGGGTCAAGGGCCAGGACATCTACGCACCCGGGACGGACGTCATCGACATAAGGCGCCGGATCGGCATGGTCTTCCAGAAGTCGAACCCCTTCCCGAAGTCGATCTTCGAGAACGTGGTCTACGGGCTGCGCATCGTGGGGGTACGGGACCGGGCCCGGCTCGACGAGGCCTGCGAGCGGAGCCTGCGGGGCGCCGCTCTCTGGGAAGAGGTCAAGGACCGGCTCAAGGACAGCGCCCTCAGCCTCTCCGGGGGTCAGCAGCAACGCGTCTGCATCGCGCGCGCGATCGCGGTGGAGCCCGAGATCCTGCTCATGGACGAGCCTTGCTCCGCCCTCGATCCCATTGCCACCGTCAAGATCGAGGAGCTGATCTACGCCCTCAAGGAAAAATACACGATCGTGATCGTGACCCACAACCTCCAGCAGGCGGCACGGGTTTCGGACCGGACGGCTTTCTTCTGGCTGGGTCGGCTGGTGGAGTACGGCTCCACCTCCGACCTCTTCACCAAGCCGCGGGAGAAGCTCACCGAGGACTACATTACGGGCCGGTTCGGTTAGAGACAGAGGCAGCCATGGAACGCCATCATTTCGAGGAAGAGCTCCAGAGCCTGAAGAACCGCCTCCTGACCATGGGGGCGCTGGTGGAGGAGCGCGTCCACCAGGCAGTAAGGGCCCTCATCGATCGCCAGCTGGAGGAGGCGGAGCAGGTCATCTGCTCCGACCAAGACGTCAACACGCTGCAGATCGAGATCGACGACCGCTGTCTGAAGCTCCTGGCTCTCCAGCAACCCATCGCCACCGACCTCCGCCTCATCACCGCGGCCATGAAGATCAACGCCGATCTGGAGCGCATTGGTGACCAGGCGGTGAACATCGCGGAGAACGTCATCAAGCTCCTTCCCCAAGCGCCCCTGAAGCCCCTGATCGACATCCCCCGCATGGCCGAGCTGGCGGAGAAGATGACCCGGGACGCCCTCGACGCCTTCGTGCGCAAGGACCCGGAGCTGGCCCGGAATGTGCTCCAGCGGGACGACGAAGTGGATAACCTGAAGGACCAGGTCTTCCGCGAGCTCCTTACCTACATGATGGCCGACCCCGGAACGATCCAGAGGGCCCTGGCCCTGATCCTCATCAGCCGCAACCTGGAGCGGATCGCCGACCATGCCACCAACATCGCGGAGGACGTGATCTTCCTGGTCGAGGCCAAGGACGTGCGTCATCACCACCAAGAGGAGCAACCAAAGTGAAGGCAGAGCGAGCCAGCGAGCGGACAGGGGAACGGCCGGCCCGGGCTGTGCCCGCCTCCGGCCCCGCCGCGGACAGCCGTCCGCGCGTGCTCCTCATCGAGGACGACGGTGACATCGCGGAGGCCATCGGCTACCAGCTCGAGAAGGTCGGCCTCCGCGTCAAGGTGGCACGCACGGGGGAGGAAGGCTTGGAGGGGGCGCGCCGGGGCGTGGACCTCGTGCTTTTGGACCTCAACCTGCCCGGCATGGACGGCCTCGAAGTCTGCCGAATGATCCGCCGCCAGACCACGACTGCCCACGTCCCCATCATCATCGTGTCCGCGCGGGCAGAGGAAGTGGACCGGGTGCTGGGCCTGGAGATGGGGGCCGACGACTACGTGGTCAAGCCCTTCAGCCTCAAGGAGCTGGCCGCTCGCTGCCGGGTCGCCCTGCGCCGGGCGAGCGGAGGGGGCGAACCGCCCCAGGGCTACCGGGACGAAAACTTCGAGGTGGAGTTCGACGCCTACGTTTTGCGTTACCGCGGCCAGGAGATCCGGCTCACCCGCAAGGAGTTCGAGCTCTTCCGCTCCCTCTTGGAGAGGCCGGGCCGGGTGCTCACACGCGAGCGCTTGCTGGAGCGGGTGTGGGGCTACGAGAGCGACGTGGAGACCCGCAGCATCGACGCCCATATCCGCCGCCTGCGCCTGAAGCTGGGGCCCGCCCGAAACCACATCGAGACCGTGGTGGGGCTGGGCTACCGGTTCGTCAAGTAGCCGAGAGCCGGGCGAAACCAATCCGCTGGATGCGGGGCTTGACCCTCGCTTGACCCCGGGATCATACTCGGCGCGAGGCGGAGCGCTTGCCGCTCTGCCCTCTCCAAACAGGAGGCCAGAATGAAGCCCACCCGCTTCAGCCTGGGCACGCTCGCTGCGGTTGCCCTCGCCTCGTCCCTCTTCGCCCAGTCGCAGGCCATGAACGGCACAATCGAAGGCGTCGTGCGCGACGCTACCGGCGCCGTCCTGGCGGGAGTCACGGTCACCGTGACCAGTGTCGATACCGGCACCCAGCGGGCGCCCGTCACCGACGCCAGCGGCACCTACCGCGCCCTGCTCCTCCCCCTCGGGAGCTACCGGGTGAGGGCGGAGCTCGACGGGTTCAAAGCCCTGGAGCGGACGGGCATCTCCCTGAGCGCGGGCCAGACCGCGGTCATCGACTTCGCGCTCGAGGTGGGCGGGGTCAGCGAGGTGGTGTCCGTCTCCGCCGAGGCCCCTGTGGCCGAGCCGGGCAAGATCGACCTCGGCCGGGTGATCACGGAGAACGAGGTGAAGAACCTGCCCCTCGTTTCCCGCAACCCCTACAACTTCGCCTTCCTACAGGCCAACGTTACCGGCTACGAGAACACCGAGTTCGGCGTCCCCCGCATCAACGCCAACGGGACGCAAATGCACACCAACTACCAGCTCGACGGGAACACCAACACCGAGAAGGACCGGGCGGGGCTGCGTCTGCTGCCCATCTCGGAGGTGGTGGTACGCGAGGTCCAGGTCATCACGAGCGGGTTTGCCCCCGAGTTCGGCCAGACCACGGGCATGGTCTACAACGCAGTGACGCCGTCGGGGACCAACCGCACCGAGGGCTCCCTAGGCTACCGCTATCGGCGGGCCGGACTGACGAGCGTCCCCTTCTTTCTTGCCCCCACCGCCCACAAGCCGGATAACAACATCGACAA
Source organism: Vicinamibacteria bacterium (assembly GCA_035570235.1). Classification (NCBI taxonomy): domain Bacteria; kingdom Pseudomonadati; phylum Acidobacteriota; class Vicinamibacteria; species Vicinamibacteria bacterium. Next base: position 82,798 of record DATMML010000012.1, read on the forward strand.
CATATTCGCCACCCTGGGCGGACCGCTGGTGAAGGACAAGTGGCACTACTACCTGGGCTACGAGTACGTCAACCAGGACCTGCGCGACAACACCAAGGTCATCGCCCCCGTGACCGTGGCCAGCGCCCCCGCCCTGGGCCTTTCCCCCGCCGCCGTCGCCGACGGGATCATCCCCACCAAGCAGAATGTGAGCTTCTTCATCGCCAAGACCGACTACGACCTCGGTCCCGCGAACAAGCTGACCGGGCGCTATTTCTTCTTCAAGAACTATTCGCCCTTCAACATTGCGGGGGATCTCAACACGTTGGAGCGTTCCACGGACTTCAACGACCGCATGGACTCGGCCGCCCTCCAACTCGTCTCCTCCATCGGCGCGGACCGACTCAACGAGCTCCGGTTCCAGTTCGCGCGCCGCCACCAGTTTCGGACGGCGAGCGCGGGGGCCGGGACCGGTCCCGCCGTGATCGTGAACGGAGTGGCCAACTTCGGGTCCCCCCTGGACGGGACCCAGAGCGCGGGCTTCGACTTCAGCCAGAGGATCTGGCAGCTCATCGACAACTTCACCTGGCTCAGGGGCCGCCACGGCTTCAAGGCCGGCTTCAACCTTCAGTTCATCAACGACGATCGCGTCAATACTCTGCGGCAGATCTACACGTTCGCGACGGTCTCTACCTACCTGGCGGCCAAGAGCGGAAGCAACCCGTTCAGCTACCTGAGCTTCCAGCAGGACCTGGGTGATCCTTCCGTCTCCTACAAGTCCGGCTTCTACGGCTTCTTCGTCCAGGACGACTTCCGGATCAGCCCCTCCTTCAAGCTGCTCTACGGCCTGCGCTACGATTTCTTCAACGTCCCCGACTCGCGGCCTTACGCCCCCAATCCCCTCTCCCTCAGCTTCAAAAAGGACAAGAACAACCTGGCCCCGCGGGCGGGCTTCGCCTGGACGCTCGACAAGGAGGCGAAGACGGTGCTGCGCGCTTCTTCCGGCATCATGTACGAGCCACCCCTGCTGAACTTCTACGAGGACTCCATCCTCCGAAACGGCGATCCCAAGTCCTTCACCACCACCCTGAGCCCGACTACCCCCGGCGCGCCTGGCTTCCCCGGCAATCTCGCCAACCAGCCGCCCGGCTTTAGGCTTCCAACCCAGAGCATCGTCGCCATGGACGCGGATTTCTCGACCCAGTACACCATTCTCACCAACGTCCAGATCGAGCGGGCGCTCACGAGCGACCTGGCGGTCAGCGTCGGCTACGTCAACTCCCTGGGCCGCAACCTGCCTGTGCTGATCAACACCAACCTGATCCCCACCGGAGCCACCCTCGGTGACGGCAGACCGATTTACTCCACGGCCGTCAACGCCCAGACCCGCGTGAACCCCGCCTTCAACCAGACCGACACCTTCCGCTCCATCGCCCGCGCCACCTACAACGCCCTCACCCTCATGCTGAACAAGCGCATGAGCCACGGCTTCCAGCTCCAAGCCTCCTACACGCTGGCCAAGGGAGAGGACAGCTCGCCCCTCACCGGCACCTATATCGTAGGGAGCAACGACGACCGGCTCTCCGACCCGTCGAACCTGGATCGCGACCTGGGACCGTCGCCCTTCAACCAGACCCACACCTTCATCCTGAGCTCGGTCATCGCTCCTCGGCGGGAGGGCCCCGGGCTGGGCAACGCGATCCTGAACAACAACCAACTCGCGATCATCGTTCAAGCCAACAGCGGCCTGCCGTTCAACATTCGCGCCAACCGGGACCTAAACCAGGATGGGCTCTCGAACGACCGCCCCCTGGGGATCCCCCGCAACTCGGGGAATTTGGGCCGGGTCTTCAACGTGGACGGTCGCTACTCGCGCTTCCTGCCCTTCGGCCGGGTTCGGGCCGAGCTGTTCGCGGAGGCCAAGAACCTGCTCAACACCCTGAACGTAGCCACGGTGAACCGGGTGGTGGCGGTGGACGCCGCCGGCAACCTGCTGTCGTCTTTGCCCTCGCCTTTCCCCGGTACCGGCGGCTACCAGCAGCGCCAGTTCCAGATCGGAGCGAAGGTCAGCTTCTGAACGCGTTCCGCTTGATCCAGAAACGACGCCGGGCTCTGGTTGGGGTTGCGGCGGTCGTGTATCGAAAGGGGTGCGACGGAGCCAGGAGGGCCGCCGGATATGCCTCGGGCGAGGAAGGCCTGGGGCAGTGGCGTGCCAACCCCTGCGCTGCTCCGTCCGTCTATTAGGTGGGGAAAGGTATCGATGCGACTCCTATTTACCGCCCTGCTGCTCCCGATCGCCGCAACCGTCTGTGGCCAGGACAACACCCACGCCTTTGACTATGACACCAAGGCCCCGCTCGACATTCGGGAAGTCGGCGTCGAGCATCGCGGCGACGTGGCCGTCCACGACCTTACCTACGCCAGCCCTAAGGGCGGCCGCGTTCCCGCCTACCTTGTGGTGCCCGATGGCAAGGGCCGATTCGCTACCGTCCTCTGGGGGCATTGGTATTGGCCAAACTCCGACTTCTTCAACAGGAACGAATTTCTCGATGAAGCTGTGATTCTCGCCAAGGCGGGGGTCGTTTCTCTGCTCACCACAGGGCCCGGCGCCCGCCCAGGCCACGTTGACGACAAGACGCCGCTGAGCGAACAACAGGCGACCGATCTCATCCAAGCCGTGGTGGACATGCGCCGAGGCGCCGATCTCCTGCTGGAACGGCAAGACGTCGATCCTCAGCGCCTAGCCTATGTGGGCCACAGCTATAACGCGGAAGTCGGCGGTTTCCTGAGCGGAATCGACAAGCGCTTCAAAGCCTTTGTTCTAATGGCGGGCCCGCTTTCCGACGAAGTCAATGCGCAATCCGACGAGTACAAGCGATACCGTCAAAAGGTGGGCCCCGAGAAGTTCGATAGCTTTGCGGCTAGGTACGAGTGGCTTGACCCCGGCAAATTCGTTTCCCGGGCCGCGCCCGCCATCGTCTTCTTGCAGTACGCAACCAAAGAGGACTTCCTCACCCCGGCGCGCGCCAAGCAATACGCTGCCATCGTCAGCGAACCCAAGCGCTTCAAGATGTACGAGGCGCCCCATGCACTCAATGCCGAAGCGCGGCGCGACCGCATCGCTTTTCTCACCGATCAACTCCAACTAAAGCCCCTGTCCCCAGACCTGGTGGCCGCGGTCCCCGACCTGCCCCAGCCACCCAGCCCCAGGCCCTAGCGGCCTCCCCCCTGCGCCGCGCGCCCTCCAAATCGTGGACTTGGACGGTGCCCGCGCATTTGTAGGCTCAAATCCGGGACTGACTTCACACTCCGGCCCCTAGATCTGGGACGGGCCCGCGCCCACGTCAGCGCCTCCGGCGGTGGGCAGCCAGGACCTCGTCCACGAAGTGGCCGGCGAGGCCGAGCGAGTTCCGGTACTCGAGGGCGGAGGCCAAGCGGCGGGGGGAGAGGTGACGGCGCACTTCCGGGTCTGCGCCCGCGGCCTCCCGGAAGGCCACCTTCTTCGCTCGGGCCTGCCGCGAAATCTGGAGGACGAGGGCGTGCGCGCGGTCGCGCCCGATCCTTTCCGCCAGGGCCATCATGACTGCTTCCGAGAGCACGACCCCCCCGCTGCGCTCCAGGTTGCGGCGCATGTTCTCGGGCTTCACCACCAGGGTAGCCAAGAGCCGCTGGCTGAGCTCGAGCTGGGCCCCCATGAGCAGGCAGATCTCGGGGGCGAAGGACCAAGCCGTCTCCCCCTGACGATGGTCGTCCTCCCCCTCGGAGTGGACGTAGTCCAGCACGACGCCTGCCCGCGCACGCAGCAGGCGTCCCAGGAGCACCACCGACCCCGAGGCCACCGGGTTCAGCTTGTGGGGCATGGCGGAGCTGCCCAGCTTACCCTCCGCGAACTCCGTCGCCTCGTCGATCTCGGTCTGCTGGAGGTTGTAGATGTTCTGGGCGATCTTGCCCAGGGTCGCGGAGAGCATGGCGAGCAGAAGGAAGAACTCCGCGAACCGGTCGCCCGCGGTTTTGGCCGGGATGCGGGGGACGCCCAGGCCCAGGCGCTTCAGCAAGCGGCTCTGCACGTAGAGGCCTTTTCGCCCGAGCGAGGCCATGGTGCCTACCGCTCCCCCGAACTCGCCCACCAGCACCCGGGGCCGGCTGGCCAGGAGCCGCTCTCGCTGGCGGATGATCTCGTCCAGCCAGACCGCGGCCTTGAACCCGAAGGTCAGGGGTAGCGCGTGCTGGCCGTGGGTACGGCCGGCCATCAAGGTGCCCCGATGGCGGTGGGCCAGGCCGGCCAAGAGGTTGGCCACCACGTCGAGGCCGGCCAGAACCACCGCGTAGGAGTCCTTGATCTGGAGGGCGGTCCCCGTGTCCATGATGTTCTTGCTGGTGGCGCCCCAGTGCACCCAGCGCGCGCTCTTGGGGGAAAGCACTCGGCGGAGCGCGTTCACCAGCGGCATCACAGGGTTCCAGGTGGTGTCGAACTCCCGCTTCATGGCCCGAAGGTCGAGCCGCTCGACCCGCGCCGCCCGGGCTATGGCCCGGGCGGCGGCCTTGGGCACAAGGCCCAGCTCCGCCTCCACCGCGGCCAGGGCCGCCTCCACGTCCAGCCATCGCTGGATCATGGCCCGATCGTCCCAGATGGCGCGCATGGCCGGGGAGCCGTAGCGGTCCTTCAGGTAGAAGGAGTCGAAAGCAGTGGAGGGCATTAGGCGCGGGCCTCGGAGGCGGGAAAGAGGGCCGTGATCAGAAGCCCGGCCGCGAAGACGCTCGTCGCCCCCACCACGTTGTACCAGAGAAAGTGGATGGGCGTCAGCCCCGCGACCAGGGCCACCGTAGCCATGCCGGCGAGGAGGCCGAAGAACGCGCCCCGCGCGGAGGCCCGAGGGGCGAGGACGGCGAGGGCGAAGACGCCCAGGATCGAGCCGTAGAAATAGGAGCCGAACCGGTTCACGACCTCGATCGCGGAGCCGAACCTACCTGCCTGGGACGCGATGAGGCAGGCGAAGCCGCCCCAGAAGGCGGTCATCAAACGCGAGGCCAGGAGATCCTGGGCGTCGGTCCCCGCCCGCCCCAAGAGCCTCTTGTAGAAGTCCACCATGCTCGCGGTGGCCAGGGAGTTGAGCTCGCCGGAGAGGGCGGACATGGCGGCGGCGAAGATGACCGCGATCACGAGGCCGGCCAGCCCGCGGGGCAGGTTAGCGAGGACGTAGGACGGGAATATGTAGTTGGTGTCGTTGTAGCGAGCCCCCCCGTTGAGCCTCTCCACGAGGCCCCGGGCCTCTCCCCGCGCCGCCTCAAGCTCGCGGTTGGCGGCGAGGTAGGCCTCGGGGGCGGCCGTTTGCGCCCGGTGGCGGGCCTCCGCGAGGGCCTCCGCCGCCGCCCGCCGGGCCGCCTGCGCCCGCTCGAACCGCTCCTTGACCACCGCCACCTCCCGGGGCGCCTCCCGCTCCAACCGCGCCAGGGCCACGTTGTTCCAGAGCAGGGGCGAGGCGTGGAAGTGGTAGAAGACGAAGACCAGCACCCCCGTGAGCAGGATAAGGAATTGCATGGGGACCTTGAGGAAGGCGTTGAAGAGCAGGGAGAGGCGGCTCTGGGTGAGGCTGCTTCCGGATAGGTAGCGCTGGACCTGGCTCTGGTCGCAGCCGAAATAGGAAAGCATCAGGAAGAGGCCGCCGATGAGGCCGCCCCAGAGGGTGTAGGGCGTGGTCAAGCTGGGGCTCGTGTCCATGATCTTCAGCCGGCCTGCGGTCTGGGCCAGGGCCAGGGCGTCGCGCAGGCCCACGTCGCCGGGGAGCTGGGCGATCGCCACCCCCACGCAAAGCAAGATCCCGAACCAGATCACGCCCATCTGCACCACGTCCGTCCAGATGACCGACTTGTTCCCCCCGTACAGCACATAGGCCACGGTGGAGCCCCCCATGAACAAGATGGTGGCCCCCTCGCTCCAGCCCAAGATGACGGAGAGAACGAGCGAGGGAGCGTAGAGCGTCACCCCCACGGCCAGGCCCCGCGACAGGAGGAACAGCAGGCTGGTCAGGGTACGGGTGCGGAGGTCGAAGCGCCGCTCCAGGTACTCGTAGGCGGTGAAGACCCGGGCCCGATAGAAGAAGGGCACCAACGTGAGGCAGAGGATCACCATCGCGAAGGGGAGCGCGAAGTAGACGACCAGGAAGCGCATGCCGTCGGTGTAGGCCTGACCGGTGGTGCCCACGAACGTGATAGCGCTGATCTGGGTGGCCATCACGGACAGGCCCACCGCCCACCACCGCATCCGCCGGCCGGCCAGGAAGAAGTCGTCGATCTTCCGGGTGCCCCGGCCCATGAACACGCCGAAGGTCACGATGCCGAGGACGTAACCCACGAGGACGACCCAGTCGATGGGGGTCACCCTCAGTATTTCCAGGATGAGAAGAGGGCGAGGAGACCCATTACGGACAGGGCGCAGAGGATGACCGCGGTGTAGATCCGGCGCCAGGTGCCGAAGACGGGCACCGGATCCTGGTCGTCGCCGGCCGGCGGGCTCCCGGGCGGGAGGGGTTCCATGCCTGAGGTCTCGCCCGCCGCGAAGCGGCGGGCCTAGAGCGAGGATACAGTAACCTGCCGCCCAGCGTCACCCGCGTTGGGCGGAAACCCGCCCTTGGTGGCGGCGCGGAGGGCCCGCATCCCCCACCTTCACCGCCCGTCCCCCGGGCTGAAGTGGTAGCATCCCCGCGGCCATGACGGGCGGAGATCTCATTGCCGACGTCCTGAAGCAGCAGGGCGTGAGCTGGCTCTTCACCCTGTGCGGTGGGCATATCTCGCCCATCCTGGTCTCCGCCAAGGCACGGGGCCTCCGCGTGGTGGACGTCCGGCACGAAGCGAACGCCGTCTTCGCGGCCGACGCCGTGGCCCGTCTGACCGGCGTTCCCGGGGTGGCCGCGGTCACCGCCGGTCCCGGCGCCACTAACACCGTGACCGCGGTCAAGAACGCGCAACTCGCGCAATCGCCGGTGGTGGTGCTAGGGGGAGCCACCGCCACTCTTCTCAAGGGCCGGGGCTCGCTCCAAGACATCGACCAGATGGCCCTCATGCGCCCCCACGTGAAGTGGGCCACCACCGTGGACCGGGTCTCCGACCTGGGCTCGACCCTGGAGAGGGCCTTTCTGACCGCCCGCTCCGGCGTACCGGGGCCGGTGTTCGTGGAGTGCCCGGTGGACCTGCTCTACGATCCCGCCCTCGTGCGGCAGTGGTACGTGGCCAAGACGGGCGACAAGGCGAGGAGCCTCCGCGACCTGGCCCTTCAGTGGTACATCCGTCGACACCTGCGCAAGGTGTTCGGGGAGGGAGGGGAAGCGCCCCGGGCGCCCCGCCGCGTGGCCCCGCGGGCCCCGAGTCCGGGCGGGGTCCGGCGGGCGGCCGACTACCTTGCTGCCTCCCAGCGGCCCGTTCTCCTGATCGGCAGCCAGGCTCTGCTCTCGCCTTTGGAGGTGGATGCGCTGGCGGAGGCGGTGGGTGCCCTCGGCCTTCCCGTCTATCTCTCCGGCATGGCCCGCGGCTTGCTCGGCCCCGACCACCCCCGGCAGCTCCGGCACCATCGGAAGCAAGCCCTACGGGAAGCCGACCTCGTGATCCTGGCTGGGACGCCCTGCGATTTCCGCCTCGACTACGGCGATCACATCAACCGGGGGGCCGTGCTCATCTCCGCCAACCTCAGCCGGGTGGATCTGCGCAAGAACCGCCGCCCCGACCTGGGCGTGCTGGGTGCACCCGACCTCTTCCTCCGCGCCCTGGCCCGGGAAGCCAAGGGAGAGCCGGCCCGGGCGGCCTGGATGGAGACCCTCCGCGCCCGGGATGCCCAGCGGGAGGCGGAGATCGAGACCCTCTCAGAGGCCCCCTCCGCGGGGGGGATGAACCCGCTCCGGCTCTGCCGCGAGATCGATCGGGCCCTCGACCCGGACAGCGTGATCGTGGCCGACGGCGGCGACTTCGTCTCGTCCGCGGCCTACATCACGCGCCCACGCGGCCCTCTCTCCTGGCTCGACCCCGGCGCCTTCGGTACCCTGGGCGTGGGAGCGGGCTTCGCCCTGGGGGCCAAGCTCGTCCGGCCGAGCGCGGAGGTCTGGATCCTCTACGGGGACGGCTCCGCCGGGTACAGCCTGGCCGAGGCCGACACTTTCGTGCGCCACCGCATCCCCGTCATCGCGGTAGTGGGCAACGACGCCGCCTGGACCCAGATCGCGCGCGAACAGGTGGAGTTGCTCAAGGACGACGTGGGCACCGTCCTCGCCCCCACCGACTACCACCGGGTGGCGGAAGGCTTCGGGGCCAAAGGCTTCGCGATCGGGGCGGCGGAAGACGCCCCCGCCGTTCTGGCCGCGGCCAAGGCGGCGGCCCGGGCCGGCCACCCGGTCTTCGTCAACGCCATCATCGGCAAGACAGACTTCCGCAAGGGCTCGATCTCGATGTGATCATGGCCGCCGGCAACCTTATCTATGGAGGTAGCGGCGGGGGGCCCTTCAGCGCCGGCACGGCGACGGCCCGGTGGGCCGCCGCGACACTTGGCGAGGCAGGGAGGCCTCAGCCGTGAACAGGGGCGGGACTTCTGGCCTTTCCATCCTGGGCCTGCTGGCCGCCCTCCCCGCGACCGCCCAGCGCGAGCCGGTTCTGAAGCAAATCGCCCTCCCGCACCGGTACTACTACCGCGAGATGTACCTGCCCCAGGCCACAAGTGGACCGAGCGCTGTGGCTTGGTCCCCCGATGGAGGAGAGCTCGTGATCTCCATGCAGGGCTCGCTCTGGCGTCTCGTCCCCGGCTCGGGGGTGGCCCGGCAGGTAACGGACGGCCCCGGCTACGACTATCAGCCCGACTGGTCTCCCGACGGCCGTTTCATCGCCTATGCCTCCTACCGGGACGACGCGGTCGACCTTTGGGAGCTGGAGACGGCCACGGGCCGGACCCGCCCCCTCCTCCGCAACCGGGCCGTGAACCTCGAGCCGCGCTTCTCCCCCGACGGCACCCGCCTGGCCTTTGTCTCCACTGTCTACAACCGGCGCTTCCACATCCATACCCTGGACTTGGAGAACGGGGTCGCCAGTGCCCTCGCCCGCCTCACCGAGGACCACGACAGCGGCCTGCCCCGTTACTACTACGACCGCTACGATCACTACCTGTCCCCGACCTGGTCGCCGGACGGGAGGGAGATTCTCTACGTCTCCAACCGCGGTCACGTCTACGGCAGCGGCGGCCTCTGGCGCATGAGGGCGAGCCCCGGCTCCCCCGGCCGGGAGATCCACTACGAGGAAACGTCCTGGAAAGCGCGCCCCGACTGGTCACCTGACGGCAAGCGGGTCGTGTACACCTCGTACCTGGGCCGTTCCTGGCACCAGCTCTTTCTCCTGCCCGCGGAAGGGGGCGATCCCTTCCCCATCGGCTACGGCGAGTTCGACGCCACCGCACCGCGCTGGTCGCGGGACGGCCGGCGCATCGCCTACATCTCTAATGAGGGAGGGGACCTGTCGCTCTGGATCCAGGAGATCCCCGGCGGCCGGCGGCAGAAGGTGGAGATCTCCGAGCGGCGGCATCTCGGAGAGGTGGGGCGCCTGCGCGTCGAGGTCTTGGCGACGGCGGGAGGGCCGCTCACACCCGTCCGCCTGAGCGTCACCGGCCCCGACGGCCGCAGCTTCGCCCCCGATGACGCCTGGCGGCACGCCGACGACGCCTTCGACCGCTCGGAGCGGAAGATGGAGTACGGCTACTTTCACAGCCCGGGCGCATCAGAGCTGACCCTGCCCGCGGGAGAGGTGACGGTCGAGGTCTCCCACGGGCCCGAGTACCGGGTTCAGAAGCAGAGGCTCATCGTGGAGGCGGGAGGGAAGAGCACCCTCCGCCTGGTGCTCGAGCGCTTGGCGGACATGCCGGCCCGCGGGTGGTACAGCGGCGACCTCCACGTGCACATGAACTATGGCGGGGCCTACCGCGCCGATCCCCGCCACCTGGCCTTCCAGGCCGGCGCCGAGGACGTGCACGTGGTGGAGAACCTGATCGTCAACAAGGAGCAGCGTTTCCCCGACATCGTCTCTTTCACGGGCCGGCCGGACCCTGTTTCCGGCGCGAACTTGCTCCTCGTCCACGACCAGGAGTACCACACCTCTTCCTGGGGCCACCTGGGGCTCCTGGGCCTCACTGACCACGTGCTCCTCCCCGGGTACGCGGACTACGTCAACACCGCCGCCGCCAGCCTCTTTCCCCCCAACGCCTTGGTCACCGATCTGGCCCGCGCCCAGGGTGCGATCAGCGGCTACGTGCACCCCCTGGACGAGGACCCCCGAGCGGAGCAGGCGGAAGCCTCGCTTGTTGCGGGCCTGCCCGTCGACGCCGCGCTCGGCCGGGTCGACTATTGCGAGGTCGTCGGGTTCAGCGACCACCTGGCCACGAACCGGTTCTGGTATCGGCTCCTCAACTGCGGCTTCCGAATTCCGGCGGGGGCGGGCACGGATGCCATGACCAACTACGCTTCCCTGCGCGGGCCGGTGGGCATGAACCGGGTGTTCGCACGGTCCAATGGCCTGGACCACCGCCGCTTCTTGGAGGCGATCAAGGCCGGGCGCACCATGGCAACCAACGGACCCCTCGTGGAGCTGGAGCTGCGGCCGGCCCACCCGGACCTCCCGTGGGCGGAGGTGGGGGGCGAGATCATGCTGTCCACGGGGCCCCAGCCGCTCGAGGCCCGGGTGCGCCTCAAGTCCTTCGTGGCCGTGGACCGGCTCGAGGTCGTGGGCAACGGGGAGGTGGTGGCTACGGTTCCGCTCGCCCCTGACGGAATGGCCGCGGAGGCGACGGTGAGGCTGCCCGCGGCCCCGGGGTCCGCCTGGTATCTGGCGCGGGCCTGGAGTGACCACGCCCGCTACCCCGTCCTCGACGCCTACCCCTTCGGCACCACGAGCCCGATCTACGTGACGGTGGAGGGTGAGCCGGTGCGCTCGCGGGCCGACGCCCTCTATTTCGGGGCCTGGGTGGACCGGCTGACAACCTGGGCCGGCCGCCACCCCGGCTGGAACACGGCGGGGGAGAAGGAGGCGGTGCTCAAGATGCTCGCGGAGGCGGGCGCCGTCTATCGCGAGCGCGCGACGGGACCCTCCGGGGCCCGCCCCCGACCGTGAGCTCCTCCCTTCAGTCGCCCGGGGGCCAGGACCGCCCGGTCGCCCGCGGGCTCCTGGCCGGAGCCCTGCTCGTGGGGATGGCGGCGCTCCTCGTCCTGAGCAGCCTCCACAAGAAGCTCTCCTACGACGAGTACGACAACCTGGCCTACGGACAGCAGGTGCTCTCGCGGGGCCCCACGCCGCCACCCAACGGCCAGCGCATGCCCATCCTGGCCCTGAACGCGCTCGCCTGCCGGGCGGAGGGCTGCCGGGAGAGGGAGGTGGACGCGACGGAGGCCGGCCGCCTCCTCGTCCGCCTCCCCACCATGCTCTTCGCCCTCCTGCTGGGGGCGGCGGTATTCGGCTGGGCCTCCGAGATGTTCGGCGCGTCGGCCGGCCTGCTGGCCCTCGCCCTCTACGTGTTCAACCCCTCGTTTCTCGCCCACGGCAAGCAGGTCACGAGCGACGTGGCGGCTGCCTTTTTCGTCGTGCCCTGCTTGTGGACGGCTTGGCGGCTCGGTCGGGGCCGGGGTCCCGCCGGGCCCAACCTCCTGGCCTGCGCCTTGGCCGCCGTGGGCGCCCTTCTCTCGAAGTACACGAGCCTGCTCATCCTGCCCGTCCTGGGCGTGCTCCTGGCCTGGACCCTTTTGGACCGCCGCCGCCGCGGAGAGCGCCTCGCCCCGCCCCTCCTCGCGGCCGCCGCCTTCTCCGTCCTCCTGCTCTTCTTCCTGAACGCGGCCTATCTCTTCCGGGGAACGATGGAGCGGAGCGACCACTACGCCTGGAAGAGCGAGCGGCTGCAGCCCCTGGGGCGGCTGCCCCTGCCCCTGCCCCTGCCGCGGGTCTTCGTCCTCGGGCTCGATTTCTCCTACTACGTGCAGGAGCACCCCGACGTGGGCCGCGGCAACAACTACGTCCTGGGACGGCTGAACACGGAGGGCACGGCCTACGCCTTTCCCCTCATGTTCCTCTTGAAGACCCCGCTCGCCTTCTTCCTCCTCCTGCTGCTTGCGGCGCGGTCGCCCGGCTCCGGAGAGTCCCCCCCCGACGCGGCCTTCCTGCTCGTGCCCTTCGTCCTCATCACCGCCTTCTTCAGCCTGCTCGTCGCGCCCCAGCTCGGCATCCGCTATCTCCTGCCCGCCCTCGTCTGCCTCATCGTGTATGCGGGGCGCGCGGGGCGGGCGGTGGGCCGCCGCGGGGCCGGCCTCGTCCTCGTCCTCACCGCCTGGCACGCGGGCTCGACCCTCTCCTACCACCCACACTACATGTCCTACTTCAACGAGCTCATCGGGCGCCGGGTCAACGCCTACCGCTTCCTGGCCGACTCCAACCTGGACTGGGAAGACCGGTCCTGGGACATCGCCCGCTACCAGGAGCGGCATCCCGAGGCCCCCCTCGTGATCGAGCCCGCCCTGCCCCAGCCCGGCCTTCTCCTGGTGGGAGCCAACAAGCTCGTGGGCGTCTATGAGCCCGAGCGCTACCGCTGGCTGCGGGAGAACTTCACGCCCATAGGCCACATCGGGTACAGCTATCTGCTCTTTCGGGTCACGCCGGACCGACTGCGCGAGGTTCTCTCCAAAACCGGAGCAGGACCGCCCCGCTGAGGCCGAGGGCCAGGAGGGCACCCCCCGCGGCCACCGGACGGCTGGACCACCCGATCTCGACCCGATGGGCGCCGGCGGGGACGGGGACGCCGAGAAGATGGCCGTCCGCGAGGACGGTGGGGGCGGGCCGCCCGTCCACGGCGGCCCGCCAGGCCGAGAAAAATGTCCGCGACCAGACGAGCACCCCCGGCGCGGGGGCATCCACGCGCACGTTGAGGAAGTCCTCGGTCTGCCGCACGACCTCCACCTGCGCAGGCCGGGCCTCGCCCACCACGGAGGCCGGCCCCGGGAGCACCACGTCGGTGTCGGGGTCGAAGCCGGGGCTCCGGTGGTGGTCCATCCCCTCCTGGAGCGAGGGCCTCTGGATGATGCGGGTGGCGAAGCGCACCGCGGCCGCGGGCCCTTCGAGGGCATAGAGGCGGACGCCCTCCGCCGCGTTCAGGACCGTTAGCGCACGGTAGGGCGCGGGCAGCGGCTCATCGGAGAGAACCCGGTCCACGCCGGCCAGGCGCAGCTCGGCGGCGCGGTCCGGCCAGGGGAGGGCCTCCAGGGCCTTGCGCACCGCGCGGTCGTCGTCGGCGTAGGCCCCGTCGGGGTCGGCGTCGAAGGCGTAGCCGGCGCCGCTCTGGGCCGCGGTCAGCGGCCACAGCTCGGGGTTCGCGCGACGATAGAAATCGCGGACTCGTCCCTCCTCCACTCCGAGGGCGTGCGCCTCAAGGGTGAGGCGGGCGTAGATCCGGCCGTTGGTGACGCGGGGCGGAGAGGGGGGCGGGCGATCGAGGAGGGCGAAGAGCAGGGGAAGGGCAGAGAGGAGCAGGGGCAAAACGATGGCGAGGGCCAGCGCGGAGGGAGCTCGGGGCCCCGCCCGTCGGGCCTCCACGATGAGGGCCGCGGCCGCCGCGATCGACACCCAGGGTCCGAGGAGGGCCAGGGGCGTCAAAGCCGCGCGGGAGAGGATCAGGACGCACCCCCCCAGGAGGAGGAGAGCCGCTCCCCACCGCCCCCGCGACGCCCGCTCGCCCTCCCCAAGCCGCGCCGCCGCCCATCCCACCAGCGGCACCACGGCCAGGGCCACCACATACCACCACTTCACCGGGAAGCGGATGCGACCCCCGAGGGACAGGAGCGGGTACAGGCTCTTGGCCCCCGGCAAGTACCTCCCGAACGAGAGAAGTGCCGAGCCCGCCGCCGCCATCCAGAAGAGCCGCTCCTCGGGGGCCCGCGGCCGGCCGAAGAGCAGGAGGAGGGCGAGCGTCGGGAGCCCGATGTGGAGGGTCCAGAGATAGGGAGGATGGTTGTCGAAGAATTCGTGGCCGGCGAAGCCCAGGGGCCCCCTGAGATCGGGCCGCCCGTAGGGGAAGGGCACCACCTGCTCGAGCAAACGGATGGGATGAACGGAGGTCCCGGTGGCGATAACGAATGGGAAGGGCTTTCGCTCCCGGCTGGAGTCCGGGAAGATCTGCGCGGTCGCTGCCAGCTGGGGTGCGGCCACGAGCCCGGCCAGGAGCGCCCCCGCCGCGAGGCCAGCGAACGCGCGGCGCCGCCCACCCTGGGGGGGGAAGGACCCCTTGAGGCCGACCAGGGCTCGGGTGCCGGCCAGGACGGCGGTGAGCAGCGCCACCACCGGCTCCCCGGCCAGGACCTCGAGGCCACCCCAGAGGCCGAGCTCGGCGGCGGCGCACCGAACTCCCGCCCGCTCTCCCGCCCGCGCCCGTCGCCCGAGCTTGACCACCGCGCCGAGCACCCAGGGGGCCACGGAGAGGGCGAGACCGCTGTTATAGAAGCGCCAGGTGGACAGGAATACGCCGGAGAACACGAAGGCCAGGGCGGCCGTCTCCGCGCCCGGGGGCGGGATCCCCTCCGCGCGCGCCCAACGACGCGCGCCCAGGAAGGCGAGGACCAGGGGGAGGGCGAAGCGGAGGCCGAAGGCCACGGGCAGGGGTAAAACGAAGAGGAGCAGGGTCTCGGGGAAGAAGAGGCCGAAGTTCGGGTTCCCGGCCAGGGGCTCCCCGCCGGAGGCGCCGGGGTGCAGGAAGGGGAAGGTACCTCCCCGGAGCTGCTCGGCCATCACGGCTCGGGCGGGCATGTGGGTCAGGCTCGCGTCCTGATACGTGACCACCACCGCGCCCGTGGCCAGGGGCAGGACGGCGAGGAGGAGGAGGAGGCGAAGCAGCTTCACGGACCCGCGTCGGCGAGGGCGGGCGCGGCGGGGCCGGCCCGGACGACTTCCCGCCAGAAGGCCCAGGTGGCGAAGGCGAAGAGGGCGACGTTCAGAAGCGCGATCCCCGCCCCCAGGTCCCGGGCGGTGCGCGTGGCCAGGGGAAGGTCCGCGGTTGTGAGCGCGCCCGCGATGGCGGCCTCCGCGGGCAGCGCCCGCACGAGGTCGAGGCCCTGGTTGAGGGTAGCGGTGACGGTGACGCCCAGGAAGAGGACGAGGGCGCGCGGGGAGAGGGGGGCGAGGACGGCCAGGAACGCGACCGCAGGGACGATGTAGCGCTGGTGGACCTGGGTGGGCAGCATGAAGAAGGCGAAGAGCTGCAGGCCCAAGGTCCAGAGAAGGACGGAGGGCGTGGGGCGCCGGGCCAGGACCGCGAGCAGGAGGGCGGTGTAGGCGCCGTACGCGAGGAGCCCCAGGTGGTGGTACGTGAGGGGGCCGAGCGCGGGCCGATCGTCCCGCCGGGCCAGCGGCGGGCTCAGGCCCCGCACGAGCACGTCGTAGCGGTCGAGCACGTACCAGGTGTTGTAGGCCTCGGCGGTGCGGTAGGGGTAGTAGTTCACGGCCCCCGTGTAGGCCGCGACGACGCCACGGCCGGCGCCTCCCAGCACGTGGGGGAGGGTTAGAACGAGGACGACGACGACGCCGGCGCCCACCCAGGCGGCCAGCCTCTTGAAGCCGAAGCGAAGCCCCACGTACAGCCCCATGAGGGGCACGACCACGATGGCCAGGAGTTTGGTGGCCAGGGCCAGGCCCAGGGCCGCGCCCCCCGCCCAGACTCCGCCCCGCAGGAGCGCGACCAGGGCGGCGAGAAGGAACAACGCCAGGAGCACGTCAAACTGGCCCCAGGCCGCGCTGTTCACGAAGAGCGCCGGGCAAGCGGCCAGGAGCGCGGCGGCTCGGACCGAGGGAGCCTTTCCGAGCGGACCACGCAGGCCGAGGCCGGCGAGCGGAGCCGCCGCGAGATGGGCTAGGAGGCCGGGCAGCTTCAGGAGCAGCACCGAGGTCGCGCTGACCGCGGCCGCGCCCAAAACCCGTCGTCCCGCTTCGGCCAAAGTGAGGAGGTAGGGAACGAGGGCGGGATAGTCGCAGTTGTCCGCCCCCGCCCCCGGGGTGTAGACGCCCCACGGCCGCGCGCCTGCCGAGGCCCGGGCCCAGGCCAGAAAGCAATCCACGACGTCGTACTGATGGTAGACGCGGGGGGCTACGAGCAGGCCCAGCACGAAGACCACCGCGACCACGAGGCAGAGGCGCCGGGTCATGCGCGGCTAGTCTAACCCGCGCCACCGCGTTTGACGGGCCCCGCCTTCTCGGCGTAACGTCCGGGCCCATGCGGGACACCCACCCCCCGGACAAGCACGCCGCCCACCTCGCCCTCGTGGAGCGGCTGGCGCGGCAGGCGGAGGACGTGCGCCGGTTGACCTCCGGTCTGGATGACACCCAGCTGGCCACGCGTACCATCCCCGAGAAGTGGTCGCTCCAGGAGCTGGTCTGCCACATGTGGCGGGTGCAGCAGGTCTTCGAGGGCCGGCTCAAGGCCATGCTGGCCGAGGAGGAGCCCGCCTTGGCCGCCTACAGTCCGGACAACGACGTGGAGTTTGAAAAGATGGCGGCCCGTCCCGCCTCCGAGGTTCGGGCCGCTTTCCTCCGCGATCGCGACCATTTCAACGCACGCCTAGGGGAGCTGTCGCCCGCGGAGTGGCACCGCCGGGGCCGCCACCCCACGTATCCGCACTACGACGTTCACTTCCTCGTCGAATACCTGGCTCACCACGAGGCCCACCACATCTACCAGCTGCTCGAACGCCGAGCCCCGCTCGGACCTCTCCCGCACTGACCGCCTCCCCTTGACGGGGCGGCCCGTTTTCCGTAATTTGCCGCGGCTTCGCCAAGGAGGCACACCCCCTAGATATGACCCTCTACCTCGGCATGTTCCTCATCAGCCTGTCCGGTCTCATGTTCGAGATTGGGCTCACCCGCATTTTCTCGGCCACCATCTGGTACCACTTCACGTTCGTGGCCATCTCGGTGGCCCTCCTGGGCTGGGGCCTGGGTGGTTTCGCGGTCCACCTGCTCCGGAAGCGGATCGCCTTCTCCCTCCAGAAGACCGCACTCCTCACCCTCCTTTACGCGGCCGCCATCCCCTTGGGGCTCTGGTTGATCGTGCGCCTCCCCTTCCACCCCGATCGCCTGCTCTTCTACTTCCTCGTCTCCCTGGGCCCGTTCTTTCTCGCCGGCATGGCCCTCTCCATGGCCTTCGATCTCCGGCGCGATATCGCGGGCAACCTCTACTTTGCGGATCTCCTGGGGGCCTCGGTGGGGGCGCTCACCATTACCTTCCTCCTCTCCGCATTGGGTGGGGAGACCGCCGTGTTGGCGGTGGCCCTTTTCCCCCTCGTGGCCGCCGCCTGCTTCTCGCGGCGAGTGCTGCCCGCCGCCGCGGTCGGCGCGATCTTGCTCGTCACCGGGGTGGCCCTGAACGAGCGGACCGGGCTCTTCAAGATCCGGAGCGCTCCCACCAAGGGGATGTACCAGCACCTGGCCGCCACCCCCGAGGCCCGGGTCGCCCTCACGGGCTGGAACGCCTACTCTCGCATCGACGCCGTGACCGGCTTTCCCCCTCCCTACCTGGCCCGCCTCTACATCGACTCCGACGCCTGGACCAACATCCTCTCCTGGGACGGACGACCGGAGAGCGTGACCGGTCTGCGCGACTGGTATCGTGCCCTGCCCTTCAAGCTCGCTCCTCCCCACCCCCGGACCCTGGTCATCGGGCCGGGGGGAGGGTCGGATGTGCTGGTGGCGCTGGCCGCGGGCAGCGAGGTGGTTACGGCGGCGGAGATGAACCCCCTGATGCTGCGCTTCGTGCGGCACTTCGGGGCGGATGCGGGCAACCTCTACGACCAGCCCCGGGTCAAGGCCGTGCTCAGCGAAGGGCGCACCTTCATCAGCCGCAGCGAGGAGAAGTTCGACGTGATCCTGCTCGGCTTCGTGGACTCCTGGGCGGCGGTTGCCTCGGGCGGGCTCAGCCTCTCCGAGAACCACCTCTACACGACGGAGGCGTTCCGGGCCTACTACGACCACTTGACCCCGGAGGGGATGCTCGTGATCTTGCGTTGGGACGTGGATATCCCGCGCTTGGTCTCGAACTCGGTGGCCCTGCTGGGGAGGGAGGACGCGGGACCGCGCATCGTGGCCATGCTGGAGAGGGCGCCGCCCACGCCCGACCCGCCGCAGATGATCTTCATGCTGCGCCGGCGGCCCTTCGGCGAGGGCGAGACCGCGCAGATCCAGGCCTGGAAGGTGGCCCGGCCGGTCATCCTCCCCGGCCGGGAAGTGGCGGAGCCCTACGCGGACCTCTTCTCGGGCCGCAAGACCCTAGCCGAGTATGTGGCCGAGGCCCCGGTGCGCGTGGACCCGGTCTTCGACGACCGGCCCTTCTTCTTCGCGCGCGAGAAGCCGTGGGGCCTGCCCCCGGCCATGAGCCAAGGGTTCCTGCGGATCCTGATTCTGGTCGGCCTGCTCTGCTTGGCCTTCGTGGCCTTTGGCAAGCCGAGGGGCGAGAGCACTGGCGCTTACGCCGCCTCCCTCGTTTACTTCTCCGGGCTGGGCCTTGGGTTCATCGCGGTGGAGCTGGCCCTCCTGCAGAACTTGACCCTCCTCCTGGGCCATCCCATCTTCACCCTGTCCATCCTCCTCTTCACCCTCTTGGCCACGGGGGGCCTGGGCGCTCGCGCGAGTGGCGCCTTTGCCGCCGCCCCCGCGTGCCTGGCCGCCGCTGGCCTCGGCCTCGCCTACGCCTTCGCGCTCCCGGAGATCGTCCCCCGCCTGCTGCCTTTGCCCCTGCCCGCTCGTATCGCGGTCGCGATCCTCTTGGTGGCGCCGCTCGGCTTCGCGATGGGGATTCCCTTCCCGCGCGGCCTCCAGAGGACCGGCCGGGGGCCCTTCCCCGCCCCCGCCTTCTATTGGGGGCTGAACGGAATCTTCTCCGTGGTGGGGTCGCTGGCCACGATGGTGGTGGCGGTCTCCCTGGGCTTCCGGGTCGCGATGGCCCTCGGGTGCGCCTGCTACCTGCTGGCCGCGGCCGCCAGCCGGGCCCTGGGGGAGAGTCGGCCGGCCTAAGCCCCCAGCTCCCGCAGGATCTTGGGGGGCAGGTACCATACGAGTTGCCCGCCCTCCTCCAGCCCTCCGGGCAGCTCGAGAAGGGCGGCCCCGCCCTTGCGGAAGGTCAGCCGGTCGTCGTGGGTCGTGCCCAGCAGCTTGGCCAGGAGGGCCGAGAGGTGCGGTTCGTGGCCGACGAGCGCGACCGTGGAAGAGGGGGAGTGATCGGCGAGAGCGGCGGCCAGGTCCTCGAAACTGCCGCCGGCCAGGGCGGGCGTCTTGGTGGGCATGATACGGCCCCAGGCCTCGGCGGCGATCTCCGCCGTCTGCAGAGCTCGCCGCCAAGGGCTCGTGAGCAGCGCGTCGGGCCGCTTCCGGATGCGGGCCAGGCCGCGCGCGGCCTGCCGGAACTTCTTCTCCCCTTCCGGGGTCAGGGCGCGATCCGCGTCGGGGATGCCGGGCGTTCCCCGGGGGACGGCGATGGCGTGGCGGATGATCAGCAGGTGCATGGCGGTCGCCGGAAAGTCACGTAACCGTCCCCGCGCGCCTCTAGCCTGCCAGCATGGGTGATGTCGCAACGCGCGGGCGTCCCATGGCTTCCAGGGCGCGCGTGGCCACCTCCGCGGGCCGGCGCCCCAGGAGGGCCCGGTGGAGGGCGCTCCCGAGGTCCAAGACCGCGGCCTGCTCCGTCCGGGCCAGGGCCGCGAGCGCCTCCTGGCCCCGGGCCGCGGCCGCCCGCGCTTGCCCTCCGAGCCAGGCGGCGAGCACATCGTGATCGTGGATAGACCCAATCTCATCCTGCAGGCTCTTCCAGAGTGCGGGGGCCTCCGACTCCTCGCCCCGGAGCAGGTCGCCCAGCTCGGCCACGTAACGGAGCCGGCGGGCCCGCCGCCGCAGCCGGTGCAGGCCCACGGGGTCGAAACGGTCCCCGAGCTCCTCAAAACCCGCGAGCAGGATCTGACCCTGAAAGTCACGAGCCTCGCGCAGTCGAGAGAGGACCGTGAACACATCCTCTGCCCTTTGGCTGACGATGGTCCTTAGGTCCCGCCGCAGGCGGGCGATCTCCAGGTCCATGAGGGCCTCCGCCATGCGGGTACGGCTTCGACGACGGGCCGCGCGCAACCGGCGCTGCAAGAGGGAGTGCTCCGGGCTCGGGCCCTGGGCGCGCAGGCGGGCTTGCAGGAGGTCTACGCTCACGTCCAGGTCCCGGCTGGTGCCTGCGGCGCGGGTGAGCTGGCGCAGGATCCGGAGCGCCCGCCGGACGCGCTTCCCCGAGGGCTTGCGGGCCAGAAGGGGCAGCGCAACCCGGAGGCGCCGTCCCGCCACCCGCATCTGATGGAGCGACTCCTCGTTCCCGGCTAGGCCCTTGGGCAGGTGGCGGAAAACCCCCCGGATCCGCTGCCTCAGGAGCGGGGAGGCGCGGTCGGACTGGGAAGGTGGGCTCGCCGGGGGCATTGGTCCTCGCAGAGTTGAACGGCGAACATAGCACGGCCACCCCCGGGCCACAATCCCGCGCGCGGGAAGGAGGAGGGGGGTCGCGGGTACAATGTGGGGTGCTCCGGTCGCCCTTCCGGCGCCGGACTCGGCCGCTATCCTGTGAACCCGATGCCGATGAACGAGGAGGCCTGAATTGGCGGGGCCCCGCAAAAGGACCCTCAGCCGCAAGAGTGCCGCCCCGCCCCCCCCGGAGCCCGTGCGGCCGCTGGCGGTGGTGGACATGGGCGCGAGCGCGATCCGCTTGCTGGTGGCGGAAGCCCTGCCCGGTCAGCCCGTTCGCGTCCTCGAAGAGGCCTCGCGCGGCGTCCTCCTCGGGAAGGACACCTTCACCCACGGCCGCCTGGGGGCGGCCACGGTGGAGGCGACCCTCAAGGCCTTGGAGGGGTTCCGGCGGATCATGGATACGTATGGAGTCGTGCGCTACCGTGCGGTCGCCACGAGCGCGGTGCGCGAGGCCCAAAACCGCGAGACGTTCCTGGACCGCGTGCGGCTACGCACAGGGATCGACGTGGAGGTCATCGACGGATCGGAGGAGAACCGCCTGTCCTACCTGGCCGTGCGCGAGAGGTTGCGCGACCACGAGGCCCTCACCGGCGGCGACGCCCTCCTGGTGGCGGTGGGGGGGGGCAGCGCGGACCTCTCCTTCCTGTCCAAGGGTGAACCGACCCATTCCGGAACCTACGCCTTGGGCTCCATTCGCATGCGACAGAACCTGGCTTCCTGGCATGGGAGTCACGAGCAGCGCATGAGGCTGCTCCGGCGACACATCCACAACGTAGTGGAGGACATCCGGCGCGAGATGCCGCTGCGCGAGGCGCGGCACTTCATCGCCCCCGGAGGCGACGTGCGGTTTGCGGCCTCCCAGATCCTGGGGGAGGAAGTCGCGGCGGTGGGGGTGCCCGCCTTGCCCAAGGAGCCGTTTCTGGCCTTCTGCGACCAGGTGGCGGCCGACGACGTGGACCAGCTCGTGGAGCGCTACCGGCTCCCCCTGGCGGAGGCGGAGACGCTCGTCCCCGCCCTCCTGGCCTGC
Organism: Vicinamibacteria bacterium; assembly: GCA_035570235.1. NCBI lineage: Bacteria > Pseudomonadati > Acidobacteriota > Vicinamibacteria > Vicinamibacteria bacterium. Next base: position 104,333 of record DATMML010000012.1, read on the forward strand.
CGCGAGCTGCTGCTGGAGACGCAGGCCGACCAGATCTTGGCCCCCGATGCATCCCTGCGGGCCGGCCTGCTCCTGGACATGGTGCGCGGGGAGGAGGGGCATGGCATCGAGGACTTCAGCCGCCAGGTCCTGGCCAGCGCGGCGGCCCTGGGGGAGCGCTATCGCTACGACGCACCCCACGCCCACAACGTAGCCCACCTGGCCGCCCGCCTCTTTGACGAGCTCAAGGCCGAGCACGGCTTGGGCAGCCGGGACCGGCTCCTCTTGAAAGTTGCGGCGCTCTTGCACGACATCGGGATCTACGTGAACCTGCGCGGCCACCACAAGCACTCGCAGTACCTGCTCTCCGTCTCCGAGATCTTCGGCCTCTCCCGCGACGACATGGCGGTGGTCTCGAATGTGGCCCGTTACCACCGGCGGGCCGCGCCCCAGAGGTCCCACCTGCCCTACATGTCCCTGGACAGCGACGCGCGCGTGGTCGTGAACAAGCTGGCTGCCCTCCTGCGTGTGGCCAACGCCCTGGACGCCGACCACCTCCAGAAAGTGAAGGACGTGCACGTGCTGCCCGAGGATGGGGGCTGGGTCCTGGAGGTGGAGGGGGCGGGGGACTTGACCATGGAGCGCCTGGCCGCGCTCTCCCGGGCCGACCAACTGACCGAGGTCTTCGGCCGTCGGCTGACCTTCCGGGAGGCTGGGGTGCGGTTGTGAAGGGCCCGTCCAAAGACCGCAAGCGCGAACCGGAGCTGTTCCTGAACCGCGAGCTCTCCTGGCTCGAGTTCAACGGCCGCGTCCTGGAGGAGGCCACCGACCCCAACAACCCCCTCCTGGAGCGGCTGAAGTTCGCCACCATCGTGGCCGGAAACCTGGACGAGTTCTTCATGGTGCGGGTGGGCGCCCTCAAGAACGCGGTCCGGGAGGGGGACACGGGAGCGGACCTGGCCGGGCTCACCCCCAGCCAGCAGCTCCAACAGATCTCGGAGCGGGCCCACGCCATGGTGGACCGGCTCTACGAAGCCTTGACGGGCGAGATTCTGCCGGGGCTGGGGGGGCGGGGGATCCGCATCCTGCCCCTCGAGGCCCTGGAGCCCGGATCCCGGGCGGCCGTCGCCCGCTACTTCCACGACGAGGTGCTGCCCGCCCTCACGCCCCTGGCCATCGACTCCTCCCGCCCCTTTCCCATGCTGGCCAGCCTGAGCCTGAACTTGGCCCTGCTCCTCGCCCCCGAGGAGGGGGAGGAACACACGCGGCTGGCCGTGGTCCAGGTGCCGGCCCGACTCCCGCGGCTGGTGCGGCTGCCCGGGGGGGACGGCACCACCTACCTCCTCCTGGAAGAGATCCTCCGCGGCGAGCTGCCCGCCCTCTTCCCCGGCCAGCAGGTCCGGGAGACCGCGGTGTTCCGCATCGCTCGGGACTCCGAGCTGGACCTGGACGACGAGGGCGGGCGCGACTTCCTCCGGGTCGTGGAGGAGGAGCTCCGCCACCGGCGCCAGAGCGGCATCGTGCGGCTGGAGGTGGAGGCGGGGGTGGGGGAGGCCCTCCTCGGCGTCCTCGCCGAACGCCTGGGACTGGAGGCCCAGGACGTCTATCGCGTGCGGGGGCCCCTGGACATCCGGGCCCTCTTCCCCCTCGTGGACCTGCCCGCCCTCGAGGACCTGCGCGACCCCCCGTTGAGGCCGCTGGCCGCCATAGAGCCCGCCCCCGCGGACCTCTTTGCCCTCCTCGACCAGCGGGACCTCCTCCTCCACCACCCCTACGAGTCCTTCGACCCCGTGATCTCCTTCGTGACGCGGGCGGCGGAGGATCCCGACGTGCTCGCGATCAAGCAGACCCTCTACCGCACGAGCGGTGACTCGCCGGTGGTGCGGGCCCTGGCCCGCGCGGCCGAAAACGGTAAGCAGGTCACGGTTTTGGTGGAGCTCACCGCCCGCTTCGACGAGCAATCCAACATCCGCTGGGCCAAGAGCCTGGAGGAGGCAGGGGCGCACGTGATCTACGGGATCCGTGGCTACAAGACCCACGCCAAGATCTGCCTGGTCGTGCGCCGGGGCCAGAGAGGGATCAGCCGCTACGTGCATTTGGGCACCGGCAACTACAACGACCGCACGGCCCGCCTCTACACGGACTTCGGGCTCATGACCTCCGAGAGCGAGATCGGCGAGGACGCGTCCGCCTTCTTCAACGCCATCACCGGCTACTCCGACCCCCCCCACATGAAGAAGCTGACCATGGCCCCCACCCAGCTCCGAGAGCGGATCCTGAAGCTGATCGAGAGGGAGCGGCAACGGGCGGACGCCGGCCAAGCGGCGGAGATCGGGGCCAAGATGAACGCCCTCGTCGATGAGGACATCATTCGCGCCCTCTACGGGGCGGCGCGGGCGGGGGTAAAGATCCGTCTGAATGTCCGCGGCATCTGCTGCCTGCGACCGGGGGTCAAGGGCGTGAGCGAGACGATCGAGGTGGTCTCCATCGTGGACCGCTTCCTGGAACACGCCCGCATCTTCTACTTCCGGAACGGCGGCGACGACGAGGTCTATCTCTCGAGTGCGGACTGGATGCCCCGGAATCTGGACCGGCGGATCGAGCTGCTCTTCCCCGTGGAATCCCCGGAGGCGCGGCAAAAGGTGCTCTCCGCCCTGGAGGCGATGTTCCAGGACAACGTCAAGACCCGGCGGCTGCAGCCAGACGGCAGCTACAAGCGGCGCCGGCCGGCCAAGGGCGAGGAGCCCTTCCGGGCCCAGATCCAGCTCTATCGCGAGGCCCAACGGACCCTGGAGCGAGCCCGCGTGGTCTCGGGCGTGACCCTCGAGCCCTTGGTCACCCCCGCCGGCAAGCCCTAGCGTGGAGGGCGGCCCTCCGGAACCGCGGCTCAGCGAGGAGGAGCGTCTCAGTCTCGAGAAGGGGATGGCCCAGTTCAACGACGGCTACTTTTTCGAGTGCCACGACACCCTGGAAGACTTGTGGATGGGGATCCGCGGTCCCTCCCGCGACTTCTTCCAAGGCCTCATCCAAGTGGCGGTGGGTTTCTACCACCTGGGCAACGGGAACCGGGGCGGCGCCCTGACCCTGCTCCAACGTGGTCTTAAGCGGCTAGAGAAGTACAGCGACAGGTACTGCGGTCTCGAGCTCAGGGAGTTGCGCGACGACCTTCGATCCTGGCTGGCCCGGATCGAGGCCGGCCAGGGCTTTCCGGATGGGCTGGGCGGCCTTCCCAAGTACCGAAGCTCCGGACCGGCCTGACCTTGCTCCGCTGCCTCTGAACCTGTGTCGCGCTCCTGTAACTAGCCCCGATCTGGCGAGGGAGGCGATGATGCAAGGAACCCCTGAGCGCGCGGGCACCTACTGGCGTTGGTGGTTACGCTCTGCGGAGGCTGCGGCCTGAGTTTCCGGGACCTGAATCCCGAATTCGTCGCCGGGATTGCAGACCTCGGCCGAGCGGTTACCAGTGTTCGGCGCGAACGGCGAGATCGGAGACCGGCTCTTGGCGGAGGCCCTCGGCCAAGGCCACGAGGTCACGGCGTTCGCGCACCGGCGGGGCCCCCGGGGACGATCCAAGGGAGGGGGCGCTTGATCGCGCTCTTTGGAGCACGGGATGACCGCGGGCGGGCAGACGCGCTCCATCCCGTCTTCAGGGCCCGGTCTTGGGCCCGTCCGACTGGGTCTCGACCTCGTATCCGGCGGCGATCCAGGCGCTGGTCCCGCCCACCACGTTGCTGAGGTCGCTAAAGCCCCGGGGGCGCAACAGGCTGGTGGCGGCACTCGAACGGTAGCCGCCGGCGCAGATCACGGCCGTGGGGCGGGCCGGGTCGAGGGTGCCGATCTCTCGCTCGAGCCGGTCGAGCGGCCGGCTGAGCGCGCCGGGGACGTGCCCCGCCGCATACTCCCCGGGCCGCCGCACGTCCACCACCTGCAGGCCCGGCCGCCCCTCGCGGACACGCGCTCGCAGCTCGTCGACCGTGATCTGGGGGAGCGTCCATACCGGCCGTCCCGCGCGGTCCCAGGCGGCCAGCCCACCTTGGAGGTAGCCCGCCACGCTCTCGAGCCCGACCCGGGCCAGGCGCGTGACGGCCTCACGGACCCCGGCCTCATCCTCGCCTACGATCAGGAGGGGGTGGCCGGCCGGCAGCAGCGTCCCCGCCCAGGAGGCAAACTGGCCGGAGAGGCCGATGTTGACGGAGCGGGGGACGTGCCCGGCCCCGAAGGCGGAGGCGGGGCGGACGTCAAGGAAGGTGGCCCCCTGCTCGCCGAGCCGGGTAGCCATCTCCGGAGCCAGGGCTGGCGGCAGGGGATGGTCGCGGAGGGGCGCGGCCCCCTGCCGGTTGAGAGCGACGTCTAGGGGGAAGTAGGACGGGGCCTCGGGTAGGTCGGCGGTCATCATCTTGATGAAGTTGGCCCTTGACATGGGTTGGAGGGCATAGTTCGTGCGCCGCTCCTGGCCGATGGTGGACGATTTCTCGCTCGACATATTGCGGCCGCAGAGCGAGCCCGCGCCGTGGGCGGGATAGACCTCGACCGCGTCGGGCAATTTCAAGATCTTCCCGTGCAGCGAGTCGTAAAGCATGCCCGCCATGGTCTCGGGAGCGAAGCCCTTGGCCCCCACCAGGTCGGGGCGGCCCACGTCCCCGATGAAAAGAGTGTCTCCGGTGAGGACCATCCGCGGCTCGGGTGCGACCCCGGTGTCCGTTACCAGGATGCAGATACTCTCCGGGGTGTGCCCCGGCGTTTCCAGGAAGCGCAGGACCAGAGTGCCGATCCGCAGCTCGTCGCCCTCCCGGACCGCGCGGTGGGGGAGGCCGGCGCCCGCGCGGGCGCCGAACACGATCTCGGCCCCCGTGCGCTCGGCCAGCTCGCGGTGGCCGCTCACGAAGTCCGCGTGCAGGTGGGTCTCGATCACGTAGCGGATGGCAAGGCGCCGCACCCGCGCCTCCTCGAGGTACTCGTCCACATCACGCCGCGGGTCCACCACCGCCGCCTCGCCCTCCGACCCGATCAAGTAAGAGGCGTGGGCCAGGCAGCCCAGGTAGAACTGCACAAACTCCATTGCTCCCAAGGATAAACCCACCATTACCGGCGGGGCTACCAGAACAAAAGAAGAGCGCGGTAGGAGAGCGCAGACATGGCCGCGGAAAGGGGGATGGTGAGAACCCAGGCCCAGACAATGCGCTGGGCGACCCCCCACTTCACGGCCGAGAGCCGGCGGGTGGCGCCAACGCCAATGATCGCGCCGGTGATGGTGTGGGTCGTGGAGACCGGAATGCCGCTCAGGGTTGCTCCCATGAGGGTTAGGGCGCCCGAGGCCTCGGCGCAGAACCCTCCGAAGGGCTGGAGCTTCGTGATCCTGGTCCCCATCGTCTTCACGATCCGCCAGCCCCCGAACATCGTCCCCAAGGCAATCGCGGCGTGAGAGATGAGCACGACCCACAGCGGGACCTCGAAGGTCTTCAAGCGCCCAGCGGTCACGAGCAGGCCAGTGACGATCCCCATGGTCTTCTGGGCGTCGTTGCCCCCATGGCCGAGGCTGTAAAGGCCGGCGGAAACGAGCTGCAACCGGCGGAAGAGCTGGTCCAGCTGGAAAGGGCGCCAGCGCCGGAAGATCCAGGTCATGGAGACCATCAAAAGAAAGGCCAAGAACATACCGATGAGCGGCGCTAAGATGATGAATATGAGCGTCTTCGTCCAGCCCCCGGGCAGGATGGCGATGAATCCGGCCTTCGCCACCGCCGCCCCCGCGTAGCCGCCGATCAGCGCGTGAGACGACGAGACGGGAAGGCCGTAGTACCAGGTGATGAGGTTCCAGGCGATAGCCCCCAGTAGGCCGGCCAGGATCACCTCCTCGGTCACGATGCTCAAGTCGATCATTCCTTTGCCCATGGTCTTGGCCACCCCTGTTCCGAGCACGAAAGCGGCCACGAAGTTGAAGAAGGCCGCCCACAGCACGGCCCTCTGGGGGGAGAGGACCCGGGTCGAGACCACGGTCGCGATGGAGTTGGCAGCGTCGTGGAAGCCGTTGAGGAAGTCGAAGGTAAGGGCGACCAAGATGATGAAGACGAGAACCCAGGTTTCGGGAAGCATGAGACCAGTCTTGGTTCAGGTGCTCTTAATGACGACGTTGCCGAGGACGTGTGTGTAGTCCTTGCAGGCGTCGCAGGCCTCCTCCAGCCCGTCGTAGACCTCCTTCCATTTCAAGATCTTGATGGAGTCCCGGCCGCCCGTCTTAAAGAGGTCCGCGATCACTGTTCCGTAGAGGGCGTCCCCCTGGTTTTCAAGCTCCGAGATGCGCACGATGGATTCATGGATTTTTCGTTCGTTGTTTAGGTCCCAGACCATGGTCGTGGCCCGGTCGATCTCGACCGTCATCCCTACGATGATGTCCGCGAACTGGCGGAGGGCCTCCGGGGACTCCTCCAGCTCGAAGAGCACGAGGTATTGGGCCACGCTCTCCAAGTAGTCGAGTATGTCGTCAAGATCTTTGGCCAGGGAGCGGATGTCCTCGCGGTCGAGGGGCGTTATGAACGTGGAGTTCAAGGCCTCAAAGATCTGGCGCGTGGTCTGGTCGCCTTCGTGCTCTAGAGCCTTGAGCTGGACGGTCTTGACGCGGCGCTCCTCCAGACTGGCTGCGTTGGAGATCTCCGAGAAAAGACGGGCCGCCCGCAGCAGGGTCTGAGTGTCCTTGGCGAGGAGTTCGTGAAATCGTTCCTCCTTGGGCATGAACCAGCGGATCACTTGGTCAGCCTTCATGGCACAACCCCTCCTGGCCCCGGAGAACTCTGGAAGCTACGGTGATGATCGGGTAAACGCGGCGGGATGCTACCACGGGGGAGTGTCGATGGGCGGGGTCGGGCTCAGGTCGCGGTGTGCTCCTCACCGGAGGGTACGGTGACCGTGAAACGCGCGCCCTTGCCGGGTGCGCTCTCCACCCTCACCGTGGCTCCCATGCCTTCCGCGAGGTGCTTCACGATGGCTAGGCCGAGGCCGGTCCCCCCCAGCTCGCGGCTGCGGGCTTTGTCAACCCGGTAGAAGCGCTCGAAGATCCGGGGAAGATGCTCGGCCGCGATGCCGGGGCCGTCATCGCGGACCTCCAGAACCGCGCTTCCGTCGGGGCCGGGCGCGCTCGTGACCTCGACTTCCCCCCCTTCGGGTGTGTACTTGACCGCGTTCTCCACTAGGTTCTCGAGGATGCGCCGGAGGCGATCGGCATCGGTCATGATGACGGGGGCGGAATGGTCAACGCGACGGAGCGAGAGTTCCTTGCGCCCGGCCAGGCTCGCGAACGAGGCCACCACGTCCTCCACCACTTCCGCGGGCGCCACTTCCTCCCAGCGCGGGGGCCGTTCCCCGGACTCCAGCCGGGAGAGCTCGAGCAGGTCCTCGACGAGGGCGGCCATCCGGTCGGCGTGGGTCCGGATCTTGCCCAAGAAGCGCTGGGAGGTGGGCGGGTCCAGGGCCGCCCCGTCCTCCAGCGCCTCCACGAAACCGCGGATGGAGGTTAACGGTGTGCGCAGCTCGTGAGAGGCGTTGGCTACGAAGTCGCGGCGCACCTGATCCAAACGCCTGCGCTCGGTGGCGTCGTGGAAGGTGAGGACGGCGCCGTGGGGCGTCCCTTCCGCTCCCGGGAAAGGGACCCCGGTCATGGCGTACACGCGTCGCGGGTGGCGGAACTCCACCTCCACCGCCCGGCGGGCACCCGTGCGCAGCACTCCTTCCAGGATCTCGCCCACCTCCCGCTGCCGCACGACCTCCACATAGTGCCGCCCAACGGGTTCGCGCAGCTCCAACCCCCGACGAAGCGCGTTGTTGGCCAGGATCACGTTGCCTCGATGGTCCACCACCAGCACCCCGTCCTCCATCGCGGAAAGGATGGCGTCCTGTCGGGCCTGATCACGGGCGATCTCAGACAGGCGATCCTGGAGTTGGTCCGCAGAGCGATTGAGGATTTGGGCCAGCTCGCCTAGCTCGTCGTGACGGCGCACCCGAGTGCGGGCCGAGAGATCGCCGGCCGCGAACCGGCGGGCCGCGTCCATGACCTCCTGCAGGGGACCGGCCAGGGAGGAAGAGAGGGCCAAGGACAGAATGGCGGTTATGCCAAACGCCATGAGGAGGGCCAGCCCCACCGCCCGCTGGAGGGCCCCCACTTGGTCGTCGACCGCTTCCAAGGTCAGGGCCACCCGCGACACGCCGACCACCTTTCCTTCATGGTAGACGGGCACCGCGGCGTAGAGCAGGTCCCGGTCCACGGTCGCGCTGTGGCGCATGGATAGGCCCACTCCCGTGGCTAGGGCGGCCTGTACCTCCGGCCGGTACTTGTGGTTCTCGAGCGCGAGCAACTCAGGACCGGAAACCGCGGTGTCCGCGACAACCCGTCCGTCCAGGGCCACGATCGTGACCCTGGCCCGGACCTCGCGTGCCGCCTGGTCCACCAAGGGGTCCAGCTCCTCGGGGGGGGCTCCGCGGGCCAGGCCCTCCTCCACCACCCGCGCCATGAGACGGGCTTCCGCGAGTAGGCTGTCCCGGGCCTGGTCCAAGGCCCGCTGCCTCAAGCCGGGCCCGGCCAAGAGGAGCACGACGAGCAGAGCGGCGCTGGAGGCCGCGAGCGCGGTCACCACCATGCGCCCGCGGAGGGTCTTCATCCCTCTGCCTCCGTGGCCAGGCGGTAGCCCAGCGACTTGACGGTGACGATTGAAGGGGCGAGAGCGGGGATCTTCTCGCGCAGGCGCCGCACGTGCACATCCACCGTCCGTGTCCCCTCTACGTAGGAGTAGCCCCACACGTTCTCCAGCAAAGCTTGCCGAGAGAGGACCCGGCCGTGGGCCTCCAAGAGGGCGACGAGGAGGGCGAACTCCTTGGCCGTGAGGTGGACGGGACGCCCCTCCCAGCGCACGGTGTGGCGCGTGCGGTCCACCTCGAGGGCACCGAGGGTGAGGGGCGCCTCCGCTTCGTCCATCCGCTCCAGGCGCCGGAATAGAGCCCGCACCCGCGCCACTACTTCCTTCGGACTGAAGGGCTTCACCACGTAGTCGTCGGCCCCCATCTCCAGGCCCACGATGCGGTCCGCCTCGTCCCCCCGGGCCGTGAGCATGAGCACCGGGATTCCCCGTGTGCGCTTGTCACGCCGGACCTCGACGCAGAGGGAGAGACCGTCCCAGCCCGGGAGCTGGAGGTCGAGGACGAGCAGCTGGTAGCTCTCGGCCCGGATCCGCTCCAGGGCCCGCTTGCCGTCGTCCGTAGAATCCACCGCCCAGCCGTCGCCCTTCAGGTAGTGGGCCAGCAACTCCACGATGTCGGGATCGTCTTCAACGATCAGGACCCGCCGCATCCGAGATCAAGGATACTCCCGCTCCTGTGACGCCGCCGTGGCGGTTGGCAACGGGAGCGGTCCGTCGTATAAGTCACGGGAACAGCTGAGGGAGGCACCCATGCGCATTGTGGTCACGGGGGGTACCGGTTTCATCGGCGGGGAGGTGGTCGACCGATTGCGGGAGACGCCCGGCGACGAGATCGTGGTCACGAGCCGGGACCCTGAGCGCCGCGATCGCTGGGGCGGCCGGGTCACGATGGTGCAAGCCTTCGCCGGGGACCCCATTTCGCTGGGCCGGGCCTTCACGGGAGCCGAGGTCGTGGTCCATGCCATCCAGTTCCCCAACCATCCGGTGGAGGACCCCGCCCGGGGACGTACCTACCTGGAGGTGGACGGGAAGGGAACCCGGGTGGCAGCCACAGTGGCCAAGAACTTGGGCGTGCGCCGCTTCGTCTACCTATCGGGAGCGGGGGCAGGGCAGGGCCGGCCCCAGCCCTGGTTCCGGGCCAAAGACATGGCGGAGACGGCCATCAAGGAGACAGGGATGGAGTATGCCCTGCTCCGTCCGTCCTGGATTTACGGGCGGGGCGACCGCAGCATGAACCGGTTCTTGTTTTTCTGCCGTTACCTGCCGGTGGTGCCCGTGATCGGGGATGGCAAGACGACCGTCCGCCCCGTCTCCGTGACGGATGTGGCCCGCTGCGTGGCGGATGCGGTCCGGCGGGAGGATGCCAAGGACAAGGCCCTGGAGCTGGGAGGATCCGAGCGCCTCAGCATGGACGAGATCATTCGCACCCTGCAGAAAGTCCTCGGCCGGCGCCGGCCGCTTCTCCATCATCCCGCCCCCCTCATGAAGCTCCTGGTGCGGCCGATGGCCCTGCTTCCCGAACCCATGCTCTCTCCCACCGCCATCGACTTCATCCTCCAGGAGGTCGACTTCGACCCCCGTCCCGCCATGGAGTACTTCGGCTTCGCCTTCCGCCGGTTGGAGGATGGCCTGCGCGAGTACGTCCGCTAGACTCACGGTCAGGTCCCGGCCTGGGTTATGCTGGAGCCTGATGAGTCAGACCTACTTCCAGAAGGGCTTCAACCTGAAGGCGGTGGTGGGGCCAGTCCTGGCCCAGAACTACCACAGCCGCGTCGTGGATCGACTCAAGCAGCTCGACCACGCGGCCCGGGCCGGCAACCTCGTGCTGCGACTGGCCCGGGAGTTCGGGTTCTGCTACGGCGTGGACCGCGCGGTGGAGTACGCCTACGAGACGCGGGAGAAGTTCCCGGAGCGACGGATCTTCCTTTCCGGCGAGATCATCCACAACCCGGACGTGAACCTCCGCATCGAGCGCCTGGGCATCCGCATCCTCCCCGAGAGGGAGGATGCCCCCACCCGCTACGAGGAGGTCCGGGCGGAGGATGTCGTGCTGCTTCCTGCCTTCGGGGTCACGGTGGCGGAGATGGAGCTCTTGCGGGCCCGGGGCTGCGTGCTCGTGGACACCACCTGTGGCAGCGTGCTCAACGTCTGGAAGAACGTTCACCAGTATGCTCGGGACGGCTTCACGGCCGTCATCCACGGCAAGCACTACCACGAGGAGACCAAGGCCACCGCTTCCCAGGCCCTCACTCATCCGGGCGGGCAATACCTCTGCGTGCGGGACCGGGAGGAGGCGGGGGCGGTGTGCGCCTTCATCCGGGGAGAGGAGGGGCGGGAAGAGATGCTCGCGCGGTTCCGGCACGCCGCCAGCCCGGGCTTCGACCCCGACCGCGACCTCGCCCGCATCGGCCTCGCCAACCAGACCACCATGCTTATGAGCGAGAGCCTGGATATACAGGAGATGCTGCGCCTGGCCGTGCGCGACCGCTACGGCGAGGCCGAGCTCGCGGTCCGCTTCCGAGCCTTCGACACCATCTGCTCCGCCACCCAGGACCGCCAGGACGCCGTCCTTCGGATGCTGGGGACGGGGGGCCTCGATCTCATGGTCGTGATCGGGGGCTACAACAGCAGCAACACCCAAGCCCTGGCCAAGATCTGCGCGGAGCGATTGCCCACCTATCACATCAGCGGGCCCGAGGGCGTGCAGGGAGACGGCATCCGCCATCGGCCGGTGGGCTCGAAGCATGATGCGATCAGCTCCGCTTGGCTGCCTGCGGGGGCGGTGACGGTGGGCCTGACCGCGGGGGCCTCGACCCCCAACAACGTCGTGGGCGACGTGGTGGAGCGGATCCTGTCCCTGCGGGGCCACACTGTGGAGGACCTGGAGCGGGCCTGAGCCGCCCCCCCTTCCCCTTACAACTCGCGGTTCAGGACGCGCCGCAGGGTCTCCCGGTCGATGTTGGCTCCCGAGAGCACGAGGCCCACGGCCTTGCCGGCCAGGCTCGGGCGTAGTTTCAGGAGCCCGGCCACCCCCGCCGCTCCCGCCCCCTCTACCAGGCTGTGGGTGCTGCGCAGGATCAGGCGCACCGCCTCCGCGAGTGCGGCCTCGCTCACGGCCACGAAGCCGCTCAGGCCCGCGCGGAGGGCGGCGAACGTGAGGGGGTAGGTGGTGCGGGTGGCTAGGCCGTCGGCAAAGGTCTCCGCCTTTGGCGTCGACATAGGCTTGCCCGCGTGCCAGGAGTCGTGGATGGCGGAGGCGCCCTCCGCTTGCACGGCGTAGACTTGGACCTGCGGGCGGAGGGCCCGGGCCACCGTCATCCCGCCTACCGCCTGCGAGCCCCCCCCCACCGCGAATACCAGGGCCTCCAGGTCGGGCTGCTCCTCCAGCATCTCCAGGGAGACAGTGGCCGCGCCCGCGATCGCGGCGGGGTCGTTTGTGGCGTGCACGATGTGGAGGCCGTTCTGTTCAGAGAGCCGCTCCGCCGTCGCCACCGCCTCGTCGTAGTCCCCGCCCTCCTCCACCAGGCTCGCGCCCAGGCCGCGCAGGGCCTCGTTCTTTTCGGGGTTGTTGCCGTGCGGGACGCACACGGTGACGGGGATCCCCAGCCGGGCCCCCGCCCAGGCCAGGCCCAGGCCGTGGTTCCCCCGGCTCGCCGCGACCACTCCCCGCCGTCGCTCAACCTCCGGGAGCGCGGTGAGGGCCGCCAGCGCGTTGCGCACCTTGAACGCGCCCGTGGGGTTGAAGTTCTCGTGCTTCACGAAGACGCGGATGCCCGCGCCCGCCTCGTGGTCCAGCGAGGGGTAGGAGCGCAGGGGGGTGGGGGTCAAGTGGGGTCGTAGGCGGGCGGCCGCCTCCTTGACGTCGTCGATGCTGATGGGCCAGGGGCTCGTCATGGTCTCCAACCCCGCATGCTAGCCTGGGCCGCCGTCCCGAGTCCACGGCCGCCGGTGATATAGTCGCTGCTTTCGGAGGGACCATGCTGCTGGAAGGAGAGAGGGGCCTCGTCCTCGGCATCGCCAACAAGCGCTCCATCGCCTGGGGCATCGCCCGCGCCGTCGCGCGCGAGGGGGCGCGGCTGGCCGTCACCTATCAGGGGGAGAGGCTGGAAGAGAACGTGCGCGAGCTGGCCGCGGAGCTGAAGGATCCCCTAATCCTCCCCTGCGACGTGAGCCGGGACGAGGACCTCCAGGCCCTGGCCGCCTCTGTGAAGAAGGAGTTCGGCTCCCTGGACTTCGTGGTCCACGCGGTGGCCTACGCCCTGCGCGAAGAGCTGGACGGGGAGTTCCTGAACACCTCCCGGGAGGGTTACCGGGTGGCCCAGGACATCTCGGCTTACTCCTTGACCGCGCTCGCCCGGCACACTGCGCCCCTCATGCCGGAGGGGCGGGGGAGCATCGTGACCCTCACTTACCTGGGGGGGGAACGGGTAGTGCCCCACTACAACGTGATGGGGGTGGCGAAGGCCGCCCTCGAGATGTCCGTCCGCTACCTCGCTGCCGACCTGGGCCCCCGCGGCATCCGGGTCAACGCCCTCTCCGCCGGTCCCATCAAGACCCTGGCCGCGTCCGGCGTCCATGGCATCTCCAAGATGCTCGAGTATCACCGCACCCACGCCCCCCTCCGCCGAAACACCGAGCAGGAGGAGGTGGGGGACGCGGCCCTCTTCCTGGTCTCACGCCTCTCGCGCGGCATCACGGGCGAGGTCATCCACGTGGACGGCGGCTTCCACGTCATGGGTATGTCCGCGCTCTGAAGTCCCGGCCTTCGCGGCCTCCGTGGTACTCTGACTTCGGACCCGTGCGATCCCTCTTCATCATCCCCGCCCTGGTCGCCTCGCTGGTTCCCGTCGTTTGCGCGGTCGCGGCCGAGCCCACCGACCCGCAGATCGGGCCCGCCCCGAAGAAGGCCAAGCCCAAGCGGCCGCCGCCCGAGCCCGGCGAGGGTCTCCCCCCCGGCGAGTTCCGCCTGCGCGCGGACACCCAAGAGGAGGTCTCCAAGGGGCACTACCAGGCCCGCGGCTTCGTGGACCTCCGCACCAGCGACGCGCGCCTCCAGGCCGATCGCCTCGACCTCTACGAGACAGAGAACGCCGACGGCACCAAGAGCCGGCGGGCGGTCGCGGAGGGGAACGTGGTCTTCATGCGGGGAGAAGAACGCATCGCGGGGGACCGCCTGGAGATGGATATGGACTCGGGGGAGGGGACGTTCGAGAACGCCCTCGGGTTCGTCGAGCCGGGAGTCTTCGTGGAGGGACGGAAGATCTTTCGCCTGGACGCCAAGACCTACCGGGTGGAGGATGGAAAGTTCACCTCCTGCGCCCAGCCCAATCCGCGCTGGATGTTCTCCGCCTCCTCCGCCCGCATCGAGGTGAACGACAAGATCGTGGCCACCAACGCGATCTTCAGGGTGAAGTCCTTCCCCGCCTTCTACCTGCCCGTCATCGTCTATCCCATCCGCCAGGACCAGCGATCGACCGGCTTCCTCCTCCCCCACTTCGGATACTCCACCTTTCGCGGCTTCAACGTGGGGGACGGCTTCTTCTGGGCCATGGGTCGCAGCGCCGACCAGACCTTCTCTTTCGACAACTACTCGAGCTACGGGAAGGGCTTCGGCCATGAGTTCCGCTACCTGGAGGACGCCCCCTCCCGGGGCACCCTCCATTCCTACTTCTTCCTTCCCCAGGGAAGCACGCAGTGGGACTACAACCTCGACTGGAACGCCCTGCAAATGCTCCCCGGGAAGTTCCAGGCCACCCTTTCTCTCCAGGTCTACAGCAGCCAGGCGTTCCAGGAGCAATCTCAGGACAACTTCAACCTGGCCACCTCCCGCAGCACGCACCGCGCCCTCACCCTGCAGCGGAACTTCGGCTCCACGGTGTTCCTGGTCTCCGCGGACACCACCGACACCTTCTTCGGCGACACCGCGGTCGTGAACCGCCACCTGCCCGGGATCAGCCTGCGCCGCCTCCCCCAGCAGATCGGCGGCGGCTTCATCTTCGGGTACGAGGCCCGTGCGGACGGGCTGGGCTACGGCAACGACCAGACGGTGGACAGCTACTTCCGTTTCGACCTCGCCCCCGAGGTCTCCCGCCCTCTTTCCCTGAGCTTCCTCCAGGTCACGCCCACCGCCCGCTTCCGCTTCACCCGCTATTCCGCCACCCTCGCCTCCTCCGATAGCACCGGAACCGGCCCCACCGCCATCACCGGCCCCGCCCGCGACCGGCCCCTATTCGAGGGCACGGTGGACCTGCGGGGGCCCACCTTCTCGCGGGTCTTCGGCGATGTCTCCGACCCCGGGCGTTTCAAACACGTGATCGGACCGGAGATCACCTGGACCTACCGGACCCCCGTCACCGACTTCAACTCGATTCCAAAGTTCGACGGCGCCGACTATCTCCTCGGCACTGACCAGATCACCTACGCGCTGGTTCAACGCATCCTGACCAAGCGCCCGGGCCCCACGGGCAAGCTCGTGTCCAACGAGTTCTTCTCCTGGCGGCTCGCCCAAACCTACTATGTACAGATCGCGGAGGGGCAGAACAACTTCGACCCCAACTACTCCTCCTCCGCCTTCGGGCCGGGCTTCCAGCCCGAGCACCTCTCCCCCTTGCTCTCCCGCATGCGCATCCGTCCGAACCCCAACCTCTCCGGAGACTTCAACCTGGAATACGACGTGAACTTCAAGCAGCTTCGGACCATCGGGCTCACGAGCTCCGTCGGCGGTGCGTGGGGGAACCTCCAGGCCGGCTGGTCCCGCTCGGTGCGGTTGTCGGATAACCCCGCGGACCGGGTGGTGGCCGCAGACTGGCTGCGCGGCGGGATCCACCTCGAGCCGGTGGCCCGCATCGGGGTGGACGCCTCCGCCAACTACGACCTGGTCCAGAACGTCTGGGTGCAGCTCTTGGGCCGCGTGCGGTACGAGGTCCAGTGCTGCGGTTTCGTGGCCGAGTACCTCAAGTACAACTACAACTCGCGCGTCGACAGCCAGTTCCGCTTCCAGATCGAGCTCGCCAACGTGGGCTCCATCGGAAATTTCAACGGCGACGACGTGGCGGCGCGGCGGGCGGGTCTGGCGGGATACCGTTGAAGCTCCTCGTCACCGGGGTGGCCGGCTTCGTCGGCGGGCACCTCGTGCGCTTCCTCCGGGAGGAGCAGCCGGGGGTCGAGGTCTTCGGGCTCGTGCGTCCCCACGGGAGCGCCCCCCCCGCCCTGGCCGGCCTCCACATCGTGGAGGCCGACCTCAACGACCCCTCCTCCGTGGAGGCGGCCCTGGACACCGTGCACCCCGACCGCATCGTCCACCTGGCCGGGCAGTCGAGCGTGCACCAGTCTTGGCTGGACCCCGGAGGGACGCTGCGCACGAACGTGCTCGGCCTCGTTCACCTGCTGGACGCGGTGCGGGGGCGCGGCCTGCGGCCGGCGGTACTGGTGGTAGGGAGCGCGGAGGAGTACGGGATGGTGGCGGACAGCGAGCTTCCCGTCAACGAGGAGGCGCCCCTGAGGCCGCGCTCCCCCTACGCGGTGAGCAAGGTGGCCCAGGGCTTCCTCGCCCTGCAGTACGGCCCCGCGGGCGGGATGAGGATCGTGCGTACCCGGACCTTCCCCCACACCGGCCCCGGGCGGGGGGAGACCTTCGCCGAGAGCTCCTTCGCGCGGCAGATTGTGGAGATCGAAACGGGGCGCCGCCCCCCCGTGCTTCACACCGGGAACCTGGAGGCGGTGCGGGACTACACGGACGTCCGGGACGTGGTGCGCGCCTATTGGGCCCTGCTTGAGCGGGGGGAGGCGGGCGGGGTCTACAACGTCTGCAGCGGAAGGGGCCGACGCATCCGGGAGCTGGTGGACGCCCTGGTCGCGGCTGCGGGGACTAAGGTGGAGGTGGCGGTGGATGTCGAGCGCCTGCGCCCCGCGGACGTGCCCGCCCAGGTGGGGGATCCGCGCCGGCTTCGCGAGGCCACGGGCTGGGAGCCGCGCGTGCCGCTGGAGCAGACCCTGCGCGACCTCCTCCAGGACTGGCGGGAGCGCTTGGGGTCGGAAGCCCGGGCTCCCTTGGGCGGGCGGTGAAGATCCTCCTCACCGGGGGCACCGGCTTCCTGGGCAAGAACGTGGCCCGGCGCCTGGCCGCCCATGGTCATACGCTTCGCGTCCTGGTCCGCGAGGGCAGCAACCTCGACGGCCTACCCCCCGGGGCGGAGACCGTGCGGGGAGATGTGACGCAGGGGGACTCGCTCCGGCGTGCGGCCGCGGGGTGCGAGGCGGTCGTGCATCTGGCCGCCCTCGTCAAGAGCTGGGTGCCGGACCCCGCGCGTTTCGAGGCCGTGAACGTGGGTGGCCTCAAAAACGCCCTGGGCGCGGCCCGGGAAGCCGGGGCGCGCCTCGTCTACACCTCCTCCTTCATCGCCGTGGGCCCGGCGGGGCCCCTTCCCGCGGACGAGACCCGGGTGCATCCGGGTGGGGTCTTCCGGAACGCCTACGAACGGACGAAGGCCCAGGCCGACGGCGTGGCGCGGGAGGCGGCGGCGGGGGGGGAGGACGTGGTCATGCTCTACCCGGGGGTGGTCTACGGCCCGGGAGAGATGACGGATGGGAATCTGGTGGCGAAGATGGTGGCCGATCACCTCCGGGGACGGTTTCCCGGGCTCATCGGTCCCGGAGACCGCCTCTGGTCCTATGCCTTCGTGGAGGATGTGGCGGAGGGGCACGCCCTCGCCCTGGAGCACGCTGGTCGGGGCGAGCGCTACTTCCTCGGGGGGGACAACGTCTCCATGAACGGCTTTTTTGCACTCCTCCAGGAGGTGGCCGGCGTGCCCCCCCCCCGCCGCCACATCCCCTACGGCGTGGCCTCCCTGCTCGGCCGCGGGCTCGTGCTCTGGGCGGAGGTGACCGGCCACCCCCCGCTTCTGACCCACGAGGTCGTGAACGTGTTCCGCGAGCACTGGGCCTACTCGAGCACAAAGGCGGAGCGCGAGCTGGGCTACCGGCTCACGCCCCTCCGCGAGGGCCTGCGGCGGACGGTGGACTGGCTGCGGACCCAAGGGATCGCCTGAGCGTGGCCGTTCCCCGGAGCGAGCTCGGCCGCAAGGTGATCCACATCGGGTGCGTGGGGTTCGCCTTCCTCCTTCGGGACATGACCCCCGGGGAAGCGGCCCTGATGGCGGTGGCAGCCTTCCTCTTCAACTGGCAGGTGCTGCCCCGCATCGGCGGGAAGAGCCTCTGGCGGGATGCGGACCGCGAACGCGGTTACCCGGGGGGCATCCTTCTTTATCCGCTCGCGGTTCTGGGTCTCATCCTCTGGTTCTGGCATTCCCTCCCCCTCGCCGCCGCCGCCTGGGGCATCCTGGCCTTGGGCGACGGCATGGCCTCTCTGGTCGGCCAGGCCCTGGGCGGACCGCGCCTGCCTTGGAACCCCGCGAAGGGATGGGCGGGCTCCTTCGCCTTCGTAGTCTTCGGCACCCTGGCCGCGGCCGTGCTCCTGGCTTGGACGGCCCGCCTTCCCCTGGACCTCCACGCCTGGCACGCGGGGCGGACGCTTGGGGTGAGCCTCGCCGCCGCCCTTTTGTGCGCTCTCGTGGAGTCCGTGCCCACGACCCTCGACGACAACCTGACCGTGCCCCTGGCCGCGGCTCTCGCCCTTCCCCTCTTCGCCACCGCGGACCCCTCCCTGCTTCTGGGCGACCCCGACCTGCTGCCCCGTGCCCTCCTCGGCCTTGGCCTGAACGGAGCCTTGGCCCTCGTCTCCTTCTGGGCGCGCGCCATCGACATCCCTGGGGCCGTGTCGGGGCTCGTGATCGGAACCACCATCACCACCGCGCTGGGCCTGCCCTTCTTGGCCTTGTTGGTGGTCTTCTTCCTCCTGGGGAGCGCGGCCACCCGCCTGGGCTACGCGCGCAAGGCGGGGCGGGGGATCGCGCAGGAGCGGGGCGGGGTGCGGGGCTGGCGGCACGCCTGGGCCAACGGGGGGGTCCCCGCGTTTCTGGCCCTCATGGCCGGGCTCGCCCCGGGGGGTCTGCGCGACCTGCTCATCCTGGCCTACGCCGCCGCCGTGGCCACCGCCGCCGCCGACACCTGCTCATCCGAGGTGGGCAAGGCCTACGGCCGGCGCACGTTCCTTATGACGACCCTTCGCCCGGTGCCCCCCGGCACGGAGGGGGCGGTGAGCATGGAGGGGACGCTGGGTGGGTTGGGGGGGGCCATGATCGTGGCCGGGGTGGGGGTGGCCCTGGGCCTCTACGGCTGGGCCTCCGCTGGTCTCGTGTGCCTGGCAGGCGCGCTTGGGAACCTCGCCGAGAGCCTGATCGGCTCCGCGGGCGTGCGCCGGGGCTGGATGGGGAACGATCTCCTGAACGCCGTCAACACCGCGATCGGAGCGGGCCTGGCCGTTCTCTTCGTGGCCGCCGCGTCCTGGGCAAAGCTCTAAGCGGGGCCTCGATGAGCAAGGTCAAGGCCTACCTCGACCTCGCCCGCCCCTTCACCCTCCTGCCCCCGGCCCTGGGTGTCCTGAGCGGGGCGGTGACGGCCTGGGGCGCGGGCGGGACTCGGCCCCCTCTCACCCTCTCCCTGATACAGCCCGTCCTCTACGGCACCCTCATGGCCGCGGTCCTCAACACGGCCAGCAACGCCATCAACCAGATCTACGACCTCAACATCGACCGGGTGAACAAGCCGAAGCGGCCGCTGCCCAGCGGCACCCTCACCACGAGCGAAGCCTGGGGCCTGACCCTCGCCTCCTTCGCGGTGGCCTGGGTGCTGGCCTGGCTCGCCGCTCCGCAAGGGCGCCACGAGTGCTTCTACATCGTTCTCTTCACGAGCGTCCTGGTCTGGGCTTATTCCGCTCCCCCCCTGAGGACCAAGCGCCACGGGGTCTGGGCCAACGTCACCATTGCGATTCCGCGGGGGTTGCTCCTCAAAGTGGCGGGCTGGTCCACGGTGAAGACCATCCTAGGCGTGGAGCCGTGGTACATCGGGGCCATCTTCGGCCTCTTCGTCCTGGGCGCTTCCTCCACCAAAGACTTTGCGGACATCGAAGGGGACCGGGCGGACGGCTGCCAGACCCTCCCCATCCTCTACGGGGTGAAGAAGGCGGCCTGGATGATCACGCCGTTCTTCGTCTTTCCCTTCCTGCTCATTCCCATCGGGGTGTGGCGGGGGATCCTCACCGGGGACCCGTCGCTCCTCCTGATCCTGGGCCCCGCCCTCGTCGGCTACGGGATCTACACGAGCTACTTGCTGGTGCGCAAGCCGGAGGAGCTCGCCTTCACCGAGAACCACCCGTCCTGGACGCACATGTATCTAATGATGATGGTGGCCCAGCTGGGGTTCGCCTTGGCTTATATTTTCTAGCCGCCCTCGCTGCAGGGGAGGGCGCGAGACAGGGGGGCCGCTGGTGTCCATAACGTATGGACTGGACCAAAGCTGGTACGGCGAACGGGATCGGCTCCGATCCCTATCCGTGCTCTTCGACCCGACCACCCTGGAGTTCTGCGGGCGCTCCGGGCTGCGCGAAGGCGCGCACGTGCTGGAACTCGGCGCAGGTGCCGGCAGCGTTGCCGAAGCAATGGCGGACCGAGTTGGGTCTAGCGGCCGCGTCGTGGCCGTCGACCGCGACACCCGGTTCCTCAGAGACCTCGCCGACCGCGTCGAGGTGCGGGAGATGGACTTGCTGCGCGAGCCGCTGCCCTCCGGTCCCTTCGATCTCGTCCACGCCCGGCTGCTCCTCGGACACCTCGGTGATCCCCTGCCCGTGCTCAAGCGATGGGTCGGAGTGCTGAGGCCTGGCAGCTGGCTCGTCGTGGAGGATCTCGATACCGCCGGTTGCGACGAGTCGATCCCTCCGGCCGCGGGCTTTTCGGTTGTGGCCAGAGCGCTGTTCGACGAGCTGGCCCGCCGTGGCTTCGATCAGCGCCTCGGCCTTCGCTTGCCCGCGCTGCTCTCCGACGCGGGGCTCGAGGCCGTTGAGGCAATCACCATTCGGCCGCGGAAGCGAGGGGATGTCGCGAACGGCCTGCCCGCCTGGGATCTCTTCGGCGCCCAGGTGGCGCCGGCGCTCCTTGCCGGGGGGCGAGTCACGCCGGAGGAGCATGCCGAGTTCACGCGGGTCACGCACGATCCCGCTACGTGGCTCGGAATGCCTGCGCTCACGACCGCGCGCGGTCGGCGACCGACCGTGGCTTCGTCGTAAACCCTTCCCCAGGGGCGAGGAACGGGTCGCTAGCGCTTCTTCTCGGGCTTCGCGGGTGGGGGGGCGGCAAAGAGGCTCCGGAGCATCTCCTCGTCGAGAGGTGTGGTCTCCGCCGCCGGCTCGGCGGGGAGGCCCGCACGAGCCTGCGCCTCTCGCTCCGTGCGCTCGATGATCTCTTCCAAAGAGCGCTCGGAGTCCAGCTCCGGCGCCTGCAGGGGGGTGGCCTCGGGGGCCGCGATCTCCGCCTCCCCGATGAGGGCGCCCGCGGGTGTTTCCGCCTCGGTCGCCGCGCCTCCATATTCCCCCACTATCACCCGCGAGACCCGGGCGACCTTGCCGTTCAGGCGGTAGCCGCGCAAGAGCTCCTTCACCACCAGGTGATGGTGCTCGGGCTCGGTCACCTTGCGGGTCTCGACCGCCTCGCTGTAGTTGGGGTCGTAGGGGAGGCCGATCACGGGGATGCGCTCCAGGCCCTCGTCCTGCAGCGTCTGCAGAAGCTCGGTCCGGACCAGGATGAGCCCCTCGATGAGGGGGTTCCCGGCGTAGGTCTGCTCTGCGGCCGCTAGCGCGCGGTCCATGTTGTCGAGGATGTTGATGAACTTCAGCAGCAGGCGCTCGCGCCGCTGGTCGAAGCGCCGCTCGAGGTTTCGGGTGATCCGGTCCCGGTACCCCTCATTGTCGGTCTTGACCTGGCGGTAGGCGGCCAGGACCTCGGCCAGACGGTCTTCGGCCAGCTTGGCCCGGCGAAAGTAAGCCTGGACCGCCTCCGGATCGGCGGACAATTCCTCGGCGGGGGCCAGGTGCCCGGCCTTGCCTCCCGACACCCCGACGGACGGCTCAACGGCGGGGGAGCCCAGTACGGCTCGCTCTCCCTCCTGCCCCTCCGCGGGCCCGTCGGCGGGATCGTCGTCGGTCACGGGGCCTCCAGGCGAAGCTTTTCCGAGTTTCTCACTGCGATTATAGCGTTCGTCGGTGCCGCTGGCCACCGCCTGTACTCGTTCACATGACTCGTGACACCCCGGCTGGCCTTCTTGGCCAGCCGGGGTGGCCTGCATCCGGACACGTTTTCTTAGGTGTCACGGATCATTGAGCGAGCACACGGAAGGACCCGCCGTTCACCCTGGACGGCCTCGGCCTCCGGCCAGGAGGACGGTGAGGTCTACCACGTTGGTACCGGTAGGGCCGGTGCGAATCAGGCCCCCTAGCGGGCCCAGGAAGTTTCGCGAGTCGTTCTCGGCCAGGAAGTGGGCGGGCGGGGCCAGGCCCAGGGCCCGGGCTTTTTTTTGGGTCTCCCGGTCCACCACCCCTCCGGCGGCATCGCTGGCCCCGTCGATGCCGTCCGTGGCCATGCTGGCCAGGACGGAGGGAACGGGAAAACCGGCCAACGGGTCGACCGCGGCCACCGCCAGCTCCTGATTGCGGCCGCCGTGGCCGTTCCCGCGGACGGTCACCGTGGTCTCGCCGCCGGCCAGCAGGCAGACGGGCGGACGGGCGGGCCGGCCCGCCTCGACGCATTCCCGCAGGATCGCGACCAGGACGCGCGCCACCTCCCGGGCTTCCCCCTCCAGACGCGTGGTGAGAACGAGGGAATGGAGTTCCTGGCGCCGCGCCTCTCGGGCTGCAGCCTCGACCGTAAGGCGGTTGCTCCCCACGATAAGGGTCGAAACCCGCCGGAAGAGGGCGTCTCCCGGCTTGGGCGTCTCGGGCGCCTCCCCCCGCAGACCGGCCTCCAGGCGGGCCCGCACCGGAGGGGGAACGTCGGTGAGCAGCCCCCGCTCCGACAGCACGGCGAGGGCGTCGGCGTAGGTGGTGGGATCGGGGGCCACCGGACCGGAGCCGATGGTGGACAGATCGTCGCCCACCACGTCGGACAGCACGAGCGCGACCACCCGTGCCGGAGCGGCCGCGCCGGCCAGGCCGCCCCCCTTCAGGCGGGAAAGGTGTTTGCGGACCGCGTTCAGCTCCTGGATCGTGGCCCCCGTCCGGAGGAGGAGGGCGGTGGTTTTGGCCTTATCGGCGAGCGAGACCCCCGCGCACGGGGCGGGGAGCAGCGCGGAGGCGCCCCCCGAGAGAAGGAGGAGAAGCAGGTCGCCCTCTCCGAGGTCGTGGGCGAGGGCCTCCACCGCCCGCGCCGCCTCCTCCCCCCGCTCGTCGGGGACGGGATGCCCAGCCACGATGAGTCGAGTACGGGCGAGGGGTCGCGCAGGAGGAGCGGTGTCCACGGCCAGGCCCTCGGCGAGGTGGTCGCCGAGAACCGTCTCCGCCGCCCGGGACATGGTCGCGGCCGCCTTTCCGGCGGCGATGAGGACGACCCTCCCCCGGCCGAGGCGGTAGCGCTGGCCGGCCGCCAGGAGGAACCCCCCCTGCCGGCGGAGATGGGCGCGCACGAGGCGGTCGGGGTCGGCGGCGCGGAGACCCGCGGCCAGGATGTCCGCGGCCGCGCGCCGCAGCCGCGCGTGGTCCCAGGGGAGCCGGCTAGGCAGTTCAGTGACCCCGGCGCGGGTCCAGCTCGCTCAGGCGGGTCAGGGCTTCGAAGTTTCGGAGGAGGTTTTCGGCGACGGCGGAGAACCGCTCACGCTCACAGATCAGGTCGAGGTCGCTCAGCAGCTTCCGGCAGGTGCGGTTGACCGCGGGGTTGCATTCGCTGAGGATCCCCGACGACTGCAGGTGCTCCAGGTGCCTCTGGAATTCTTCGCGGTAGAAATTCGACAAGGCCTGTCGCTTGTCAGGGTCCAAAAGGCCTCCCGTCCCTCCGCTGTCGTTCTTTTGACGATAGACCAGCTCGTGAAAGGATGTCAAGGCGGGCGCGACCTAGGAGAGGGCGAGGTGGGCCTCGGCGTTCAGGTCCCAGCCCCCCCGCCGCCCCTGGCGGAAGTTGACCGCCCCCGCCGCCCCGATCATGGCCGCGTTGTCGGTGGAGAGGTCGGGAGGGGGGACGAAGAAGGGCAGCCCGAGCTCTTCCGCGGTCCGGGCCGCCTCCCGACGCAGGAGGGTGTTGGCGGCCACACCCCCCGTGAGAAGGAGGCTGCGCGGCCGGTGGGCTTCCACCGCCCGCTCCAGGCCCTTGAGGAGGGCGGTAACCACCGCGCGCTGGAAGGAGGCCACGAGGTCGCGGATCGAGGCCGGCACGCGCCCGGGATCGGCCACGGG